>JAFDMG010000154.1 GCA_019306045.1 Deltaproteobacteria bacterium
TAAAGAAAGTCGTGATTCAAGCAGCTTGTGAAACCGTTGGGGATCCCGCAGCTGCAGGTTGATTTCCACCTGCCACAAATCGGGCAGCAGCTGCTGCGCTCCGGGTACGGCCGCGACCTTGACGGCGTCCTTGGCCGTGGTCAGCACCATGGTTCCCGGCGCGGCGGCACCGGCCAGCCGTTCCAGGTCAGCCGGCCGGTAGTCATGGTGGTCCGGGAAGGCCAGGGTGGCCGTCGGCTTGAGACCGGCCGCCGCCAGCTGGTCGAAGAAGTAGTCCGGGTTGGCAAGGCCGGCAAAGGCAACGACGTCCCGGCCGCGCAGCTGCCGCAGGTCGACGGCCGCCGCCGGCGGCCACAGCGGGCGGCAGCCGCGGAGTTGGTAGACGGCGGTGAAAATCCGCGCCGCCGGCAGGTATTCCAGGATGGCGGCGGCGAGGCGGCCAAAATCCCGGTGCCGCCGGTCGAACTTGTTGCAGACGACGACGTCGGCCCGCTGCAGGGCCCCGAGCGGTTCCCGCAGGGGACCGGCCGGCAGCAGCCGTCCGTTGCCGCAGAGCCGCTGGCTGTCGATCATGACGATGTTCAGGCGGCGGCGCAGGCGGCGGTGCTGGAAGCCGTCGTCCATGATGATCACCTCCGGCGACCAGCGGCGGCAAAGGTCAACGGCCCCGCGGCGGCGGCGGGGATCGAGGGCCAGGGCGACGTCGGGGAGGGCGGCCAGCAGCATGGCCGCTTCGTCGCCGAGTTCCCGGATTGACGGCCGGGGGTCTCCCGGCCGGATCAGCAGCGGCGCCGCCCGGTTTTGCCTTTTATATCCCCGGCTGAGGATGGCCACCCGCTTGCCCTGGCGGCGGAAATGGGCCGCCAGCCAGGCAACCATGGGGGTCTTGCCGGTGCCGCCGGTGGTCAGGTTGCCGACGCAGATGACCGGCACGGGCACGACCGTCGAGGACAAAAGGTTGAGATCGTAAAGGAAATTGCGGCCGGCGACGATGGACCGGTAAACCCAGGAGGCCGGCAGCAGCAGCTGGCGGGCGGCCGCGGGGATGGTTTGCCGGCGGCTCTCAGGCGTCCCGGGCCGCAAGGTAACCTTCGACATAGATGTCGGTGCCGAAGCGCCGCAGACGCAGATCGGTGACCCGCTGGCCTTCGGAAACCAGGTCGACGCCGTTGCCCCCCAGCATGCCCAGGGCACCGCGGCCGCCGATCAGCACCGGGGCGTAAAAAAAACCGATCTTGTCGACGATGCCGGCTTCGATGGCGGAGGCGTTGATTTCCGAGCCTCCTTCAATCAGGACGCTGGTGATCTCCATGGCCGCCAGGCGCCGCATCAACTCCCGGAGGTCCAGCTGGCCGGCGGCATCGGCCGGCAGGCGGATGATTTCCCGGACCCGGTCCTGGTAGGGGCCGAGGTCCAGCCGGGGGTCGTCGCTGGTGGCCAGGATCAATTTTTCCCGGGCGTCGCCGTGGAAGACATTGGCGTGCAGGGGGCTGCGCAGGCGGGAATCGACGATCACCCGGTATGGGTTTTTTCCCCGCCCCCGGGGCAGCCTGGTGGTCAGCCGGGGGTTGTCCTGCAGCAGGGTGCCGATGCCGATCATGATGGCGTCGTGCCGGTGGCGCAGCCGGTGGACGAAGCGCCGGGATTTGTCATTGGTGATCCAGTGGGAGTGGCCGCTGCGGGTGGCGATGCGGCCGTCCAGACTGGCGGCGATCTTCAGGGTGACGAAAGGCAGGCCGCTGGTGATGTACTTGCAGAAAACCTCGTTGAGCCGGCGGCATTCCTTTTCCAGGACGCCGGTTTCCACCTCGATGCCGGCCGCCCGCAGGCGCTCGATTCCCCGACCGGCCACCAGGGGGTTGGGATCCTCCATGCCGACCACCACCCGCTTGATGCCGGCGTCAATGATCGCGCCGGTGCAGGGCGGGGTGCGTCCTTGGTGGTTGCACGGTTCCAGGTTGACGTAAAGGGTGGCCCCCCGGGCGGTGCGGCCGGCTTCCCGGAGGGCAAAGATCTCCGCGTGGGGCTGGCCGGCGGCGGGATGCCAGCCCCGGCCGACTATCCGGCGGTTCCTGACCACCAGGGCTCCCACCAGCGGGTTGGGGGAAGTCCAGCCTCGTCCCCGGGCCGCCAAGCGCAGGGCCTGGCGCATGTACTGCCTGTCCGCGTCGGTGCTCATTGGCGTTTGCTGCTTTTAACCATTCCCTGCAGTTCCCGGATGAATTCGTCGATGTCCTTGAACTGGCGGTAGACCGAGGCAAAGCGGATGTAGGCCACGTCGTCGATCTGCTGGAGCATGGCCATGATTTTTTCGCCGATCACCGAACTGGGGACTTCCTTGTCGCCGCTTTCCTGGAGTTCATGCTCGACGGCGTTGATGATCTTCTCGATCTCCTCGACGCCCACCGGCCTTTTCTCGCAGGCCTTCTGGATGCCGACGGTGACCTTCTGCCGGTCGTAGGTTTCCCGGCGGCCGTCCCGCTTAACAATCATCGGGATGCTGATCTCGATGTTTTCAAAAGTGGTAAACCGCTTGCCGCAGGAGAGGCACTCCCGCCGCCGGCGGATGGTGCTCTGGTCCTTGGAAAGCCGGGAGTCGATCACCTTGTCTTCCAGGAAACCGCAGAAGGGGCATTTCATAGGCGAACCAGGGGGATGGCGGCTTCCTGCAGCATCTCCTCGGCCAGGGAATCGGGGTAGGCGTCGGCAATGTAGATTTTACGGATGCCGGCGTTGATGATCATTTTGGAGCAGATGATGCAGGGCTGGTTGGTGCAGTAGATGTCGGCGCCGTTGATCGAGACGCCGTGATAGGCGGCCTGGATGATGGCGTTCTGCTCGGCGTGGAGGCCGCGGCAGAGTTCGTGCCGCTCGCCGGAGGGGATGTTCATCGCCTCCCGGATGCAGCCCCGGCTGAGACAGTGGCCGATGCCGCTCGGGGCGCCGTTGTAGCCGGTGGACAGGATGCGGTTTTCCTTGACGATCAGGGCCCCGACCCGGCGGCGCAGGCAGGTGGAGCGGGTGGCCACCAGGTGGGCGATCTGCATGAAATATTCCTGCCAGTCGGGCCGGCCGGCGCCGGCGTCGGGAGCGTTCATGCGGTCTCCGGGGAGGGGGGCAGCATGGCGTTGTAGACCGGGAAGCGGCGGCACAGCCGGCGGACTTCCTCGCGGATCTCCCGCTTCCGGGATTCGTTGTCGGGGTCGTTGAGGACGGCGGCAATAAACCCGGCGATCTGCTCCATCTCCGCTTCCTTCATGCCCCGGGTGGAGAGAATCGGGGTGCCGAAGCGGATGCCGCTGGGATCGGTGGGCGGTCTTTTGTCAAAGGGGATGCCGTTCATATTGATGGTCATGCCCGCTTCGTCGAGCACCTCCACCGCCCGCTTGCCTTTCAGGGGCTGGTCGGTGAGGTCGATGAGGAACAGGTGGTTTTCGGTGCCGCCGGAGACCAGGGAAAAGCCCTGCTTTTCCAGGCAGGTGGCCAGGTGGCGGGCATTGGCCACCGTCTGGAACTGCACCTGGCGGAAATCCTCGGCCATTGCTTCCCGGAAGGCCACCGCCTTGGCGGCAATAACGTGCATCAGCGGCCCGCCCTGGATGCCGGGGAAGATGGTCTTGTCGATGGCGGCGGCGTACTTTTGCTTGCAGATGATCATGCCGCCCCGGGGACCCCTGAGGGTTTTGTGGGTGGTGCTGCTGACAAAATCGGCGTGGGGCACCGGCGACGGGTGGGCGCCGGCGGCCACCAGGCCGGCGATGTGGGCCATGTCCACCAGCAGCATGGCTCCCACCTGGTCGGCAATTTGGCGGAAACGGGCGAAATCGATGATCCGGGGGTAGGAACTGGCGCCGGCGACGATGATCTTCGGTTTTTCCCGCCGGGCGATCTTCTCCACCTCGTCGTAGTCAATCAGCGAGGTTCCCGGGTCGACGCCATAGTAGACCGAACGGAACAGCTTGCCGGAGAAGCTCACCGGGGCGCCGTGGGTCAGGTGGCCGCCGTGGGCGAGGTTCATGCCGAGGATCGTGTCTCCCGGCTGCAGGACGCTGAAGTAGACCGCCATGTTGGCGGCGGAGCCGGAGAGGGGCTGGACGTTGACGTGTTCCGCCTGGAACAGCTCCTTCCCCCGCTCGATGGCCAGTTCCTCCACCTGGTCGACGTACTGGCAGCCGCCGTAGTAGCGCTTGAAAGGGTAGCCTTCGGCGTACTTGTTGGTCAGTACGCTGCCCTGGGCCTCCAGGACCGCCCGGCTGACGTAGTTTTCCGAGGCGATCATCACCAGCTTTTCCTCTTCCCGCCGGGTTTCATCCTCGATCAGCCGGTAGATGGCGTCGTCGGCGGCGGCCAGGTGGGGCAGGTTGGCCGTCGACCGCCCGGCCGCCGGCGGCTGGCCGAGCTGGGTGACCCGCCGCTGGTGCCGGCCGCCGGCAAAGGGGGTCGTCAGCCAGATGCGGGCCAGGGCCAGGGCCACTTCCGGGTCCGTAACCCGGCCGCCCAGCACCAG
>JAFDMG010000155.1 GCA_019306045.1 Deltaproteobacteria bacterium
CCCGGATTTCCTGGTGGTGGTTGACTACGGCCGGATTATACCCCCGGCGATGATCAATCTGCCCCGGCAGGCGGCTATCAATGTTCATCCTTCCCTGCTGCCGGCCTACCGCGGCCCGGCGCCGCTGGTCTGGTGCCTGCTGAACGGCGAGGAAAAGACTGGGGTCACGGTCCAGCTGCTGGCTGAAAAGGTGGACACGGGGGCCATCCTCCTCCAGGAGGAGTTCATCCTCCCCCCCTGCATCACCCTGAGCGAACTGGAAAACCACCTCAGCCACCGGGGCGCCGCCCTGCTCTGGCAGGCCCTCGAGGCGTGGCCGGCCGGCCGCCTGACCCCCCGCCCCCAGGACGAAAGCCTTGCCTCCTACGCCCCGCTGCTCAAAAAAAGCGACGGCCTGCTGGACTGGCAGCAGCCGGCGGCGGCCCTGGAAAGGCGCGTCCGAGCCCTCAACCCCCGGCCCGGCACCTATACTTTCTGGCGCGGCGACCGGCTGAAGATTCTCGCCGCCGAGCTGCCGGCGGCCCCGGCCGGGGACGCCGACAGCCGGCCGGGAACCGTGATCACAACCGGCGATGCGCTGCAGGTGGCCTGCGGCGGCGGCAGTCGGCTGCAGGTAACCCGCCTGCAGGCGGCCAACAAACCGCCGCGGTCGGCGGCCGACTTCCTGCGCGGCAGCCGCCTGGCCACCGGGGAGCGGTTCACCACCGCGCCGCAGGACTGAAACCCCATGGTTGCCCCGGAAGAACTGCCGTCCCGCAAGCGAATTTTCATCGGCCTGCTGCTGCTGACCTTCATCCTGCTGCTGGTGCTGGTCGGCATCCTGGGCTGGGTGGGCACCGTCGGCCTGCGCCAGCTGAATCCCGACCTGCCGCTGGTTTTCCAGCTGCTGGCCGGCGCCTTCTTTTTGCTGCTGACCGGCATCGTCGCCAGTCTCATCCTGACGGTCATGCGGGGCCGGGAATTCTTCTTCGGCCGCAAGCTGCGGGGCCTGACCATCAAGGTTTTCCTGCCGATGATGATCGTCATCGGCCGCCTGCTGGGCATTCCCCGGGACACGATCAAAAAATCCTTCATCGGCATCAACAACCAGCTGATTCTCTCCCGCCAGCTCAAGGTTCCGGCAGCCAGAATCCTCATTCTTCTGCCCCACTGCCTGCAGCTGGCCGACTGCCAGCAGAAAATCACCACCAACATCGAAAACTGCCGCGGCTGCGGCCGCTGCACCATCAGCGACCTGGTGGAACTGGCCCGGCGCTACGGCACCCGGATCGCCGTGGCCACCGGCGGCACCCTGGCCCGCAAGATCGTCAAGGACTACCGGCCCCGGCTGATCATCGCCGTGGCCTGTGAACGGGACCTGACCAGCGGCATCCACGACACTTATCCCCTGCCGGTTTTCGGCATCCTCAACCGGCGGCCGCACGGCCCCTGCTGGAATACTTCCGTCGACGTTCAGCAGGTCGAGGAAGCGATCCGCCATTTCCTCCAAGCCTGATACCGTCATGCTGCAAGCACCGCTGGCCGCCATCACCGCCCGTCTCGGGGAGGAAAAAGAACTTGAAATTCATGGACTCCGGGGCTCGGCTCTTGCCCTCCTGCTGGCCCGGCTGGCCGTTGCCAGCGGCCGTTCCCTGGTGGTGGTCAGCGAAGAATACCAGCAAAGCCTGGAACTGCGGCGGGACGTGGCCGCCTACCTGCAGCTCCTGTCGGCGGGGGAGCGGCCGCCGGTCCTGCTGAATTTCCCTCCCCTCCAGCGTCTGCCCTATCGCCAGGTGCTGCCGCTGATCACCCTGGAACAGGCCCGCATCGCCACTCTTTACCGGCTCCGGCAGGAAAAGCACTACCTGTTGTTTACCTCGATCACCGCCCTGGCCGACCGGCTGGCGCCGCCGGAACTCTTTTTCCGGCGTTTTTTCACCCTGGAGTGGGGAGAGGCCATCGACCGGGAGGAACTGGTCGAGCGGCTGGCGGCCAACGGCTACCTGCGGGTGCCGACGGTGGACGAGCCGGGCGACTACAGCCTGCGCGGCAGCATCCTCGATCTTTTTTCGCCGCTGTACGACCAGCCGATCCGCCTCGATTTTTTCGGCGACGAAATCGAGTCGCTGCGTCATTTCGACCCCGTCAGCCAGCGAAGCCGGAAGGAGGAACTGGAACGGGTGACCATCGCCCCGGCCCACGAGATTCTGCTGCCCGCCAACCGGGAAGCGGTAAAAGAACGGCTGAAAGCCAGGTTCGTTGAACTCAACAATTCCCGCCTCGACATGGGCGGCATTTACCGGCGGCTGCAGCGGGAACCGCATTTCCCTGGCATCGACGCCCTCCTGCCGGCGGTCTACCCCGCGTGGGCCGACCTGCGGGACTACCTGGACGAAGCCGGGCTGCCGGTGCTGGTGGAACCGGCCAGACTCGACGACAAACTGCAGAACCTGCAGCAAATGCTGGCCGATGCCCACGAAAAAGCCGCTGCCCGGCAGCAGTTCACCTATCCGCCCACGGCTTTCCTGGCGCCGGTGGCGGCCAGCCGGGATTTTTTCGTCGGCCGGCAGCAGCTGCTGGTCGGCGGCGAGGCCGCCGGGCCGCCGGCAGCGGCCGCCGCCATCGAGATCAACAGCCGCGACAACCGCGACCTGCGGGACGCCCTGCGGCTGGCCGCCGCCAGCCAGGAAGAGCGGCTTTTCGCCCCGGCGGCCGCCATCATCCAGGGCTGGCTGCGCCAGGGACAGCGGATCATCCTCTGCGGCCGCAGCCGGGCGAGCGGCGAGCGGCTGCAGCGCCTGCTCGCCGATTACGAACTGCCCTGCGCCAGCGACGACGAACAGCTCCACCCCGGCAAGATCAACCTGCGCCAGCTTTCCCTCGGGCAGGGAACCCGGCTGGTGGACGAACGGCTGGTGATCATCACCGAAAGCGACATTTTCGGCGCCAAGAAAAAAGGCCGCCGTCCATCCCGGCCGGGGAGCGGGCGGCAGCAGTTCTACGACGACTTTTCCGCCCTCAAAACCGGGGACTACATTACCCACATCGACTACGGCATCGGCATCTACCGCGGTCTGCAGACCATGGAGGTGGAGGGCATCGTCAACGACTACCTGGTGCTGGAATACCAGGACCGGGACCTGGTTTACGTTCCCGTCGACCGCTTCAACCTCATCCACGCCTACCACGGCACCGGCGACCAGCCGCCCCGGCTGACCAAGCTGGGAGGCAGCCAGTGGGAAAGAAGCAAGGCCAAGGCCCGGCAGGCCATCGACGACTTTCTCGTCGAACTGGTGGACCTCTACGCCAGCCGGCAGGTGGAAAACGGCCACGCCTATCCGCCTCCCGACCGGGTGTACGGCGAGTTCGAGGCCGGCTTTCCCTACGAGGAGACCCCGGACCAGCGCCAGGCCATCGACGAGGTGATTGCCGATCTGCAGGCGGCCCGGCCGATGGACCGGCTCATCTGCGGCGACGTGGGCTACGGCAAAACCGAGGTCGCCATCCGGGCGGTTTTCCTGGTGGTGAACAGCGGCCGCCAAGCGGCCATCCTGGTGCCAACCACCATCCTTGCCCAGCAGCACTACCACACCTTTCGGGAGCGGTTCGCCTCCCACCCCATTGAAGTCGCGGTACTCAGCCGCTTCAAAAGTCCCGCCGAGCAGCAGGAAATCATCCGGCGGCTGCGGGAGGGCAAGGTCGACGTGCTCATCGGCACCCACCGGCTGCTGCAGAAGGACGTGGTTTTCAAGAACCTCGGGCTGCTGGTGCTGGACGAGGAGCACAAGTTCGGCGTCCGCCACAAGGAAAGGCTGACGACCCTGAAGAAGAACATCGACGTCCTCTCCATGAGTGCCACCCCGATTCCCCGCACCCTGCAGATGTCCCTCTCCGGCCTGCGCACCCTGAGCGCCATCACCACCGCCCCCCGGGACCGGCTGGCGGTGCGCACCTACGTGGCCGCCTACGACGACGAGATCATCCGGGAGGCGGTCACCAAGGAACTGGGGCGGGGCGGCCAGGTGTTTTTCGTCCACAACGAGGTAACGACCATCGAAGCGATGGCCAATCATCTCCGGGCCCTGCTGCCAACCGTCAGGCTGGCGGTGGCCCACGGCCAGATGCCGCCGGCGGCCCTGGAAAAGGTAATGCTCGCTTTTGCCAATCACGAGACCGACCTGCTGCTCTGTTCCACCATTATCGAATCCGGACTCGACATTCCCAACGCCAACACCCTGATCATCAACAAGGCCCACCGGTTCGGCCTCGCCCAGCTTTACCAGCTGCGCGGCCGGGTGGGCCGGGCGCAAAAAAAGGCCTACGCCTACCTGCTGGTCCCCAGCCTGGACCAGCTTTCCTACGACGCCCGGCGGCGGCTGACCGCCCTGGCCGAGGCCAGTGAACTGGGAAGCGGCTTCCGGATTGCCATGCAGGACCTGGAAATCCGCGGCGCCGGCAACCTGCTGGGAAAGAAGCAGTCGGGACACATCAGCGCCATCGG
>JAFDMG010000156.1 GCA_019306045.1 Deltaproteobacteria bacterium
AGCCGCCAGAGCGGCAAGACCGGCGTGGTGACCTTCACCGGCGCCTGCGACGGCAGCTACCAGTATGGCGAGCGTTAGGGAGTGCCGGCGGCACGCTAGGGCAATTTCCGGCGCGGCGGCCGGCGGCCGCCAACGACATGATAACCAAGCCCCGGGAAGGTTTCCCGGGGCTTTTTTGCCGCTGGCGTCAACCGTATTTTTGCTGGCCCCGAGCAGGTTTCCTGCGGGTAAATGGCTGAAAATTATTGACAAATTTCTCCGCTGTTGGCAAAATGGCGGCAGAGAAAACCGCTTGTACGCGACGGCGCCGGGGAGGCCGTTGCCGGCCGGACAATGATGACTGGATGAAATTGAGAATCACGGTATCGACGGGAATCCTGGTGTTGGCGGCCGGCTGGTGGCTGTCCTGTGCCTGTCCGTGTCTGGCGGCCGGAGGGGGCAAAGACGCGGTCCGGGTTTCCCTGCCCCGGGTCATTGAAATGGTGGTGAGGCAGAACCGCTCCGTGGTTCGGGCCCGCAACAGCATCCAGGTCAGCCGGCTGGGGCTGAAATCGGCGGTCACCGATTTCGACCTGAAGTTCCGGCCGGCCGCCGGGGCGCGGCTCACCGATGAGGAAGACGGCATGACGGCCGGCGTTTCCCTGACCAAAAGATTCACCCGGGGCCTGGAACTGGCCGTTTCTCCCCGGGTCAATGTCAACGAAGGCGACTATTACAGCCGGATCGGGGTTTCCCTTGCCATTCCCCTGCTGAAAGGGCAGGGGGAGCTGGTCAACCTGGCCTACGTTCGCGGCGAGGAATATTCCCTGCGGACCGCCAGCCGCTCCCTGCACCGGATCAAGACCAGCGCCATCCTCCAGGCCGTGCGCAGTTTCTATGACATCGTTTCTTCCCGGCACAAGGTCGAACTGAACACCTTCCTGGTGGCAAGGTTCAAAAAACACGCCGACCTGGCCAAACTGAAGTCGGACATCGAGCTGGCCAGCCCCTTGGACGTCTACCGGGCGAAAATCAAGGTCAAGGATGCCGAGGCCGACCTGGCGGCGGCGGTGGAAGCATTGCAAAAGGGCAAACACGAGCTCAAGACCATCCTTTCCATTCCCCAGGGCAGTGAAATTGCTGTGGACGAACCGCCGATCGCCATCGCCGCCGTTGACATCGGTGTTGACGAGGCCGAACGGGTGGCCCTGGAAAACCGGGTGGAGATTCTCCAGGCCCAAGACGCCCTCGAGGAGGCCCGGCGGTATGCCCGGATCGCCAAGCACAACCTGCTGCCCGAGTTGAAGCTGAACCTCGATTACACCCGCTCGGGAGAGTCCGACGGCTTTCGCGACAGTCTCGACCTGCGCGACGAGCGCTGGATGGTTTCCCTGAGCAGCTCCAGCGACTTCGCCCGCAGCCGGGAGAAGCTGTATTACCAGCAGATGCTGGTCAACGTCGACTCGGCGCTGATCGATCTCGAAGACACCCGGGAGCGGGTGCGCCAGGAGGTCAGAAGCCAGCTGGACGCCCTGAACAAGATCAGGGAGGAGATCCGCATCCGGGAGCAGCAGATTCACCAGGCCGAGGGGAAAAAAGCCCTGGCGGCCATCAAGTTCGACAACGACATGGCGGATAATTTCGACCTGATCGAGGCGGAAACCGAGCTGCACCGGGCGAAGATCGACCTGCTGGACGCCCGCATCGACTACATCGTCGGCACCTACCGCCTGCGGGAGATCATGGGAACGCTGCTGGTGTATCATGAGAGTTAAGAAGCTGCCCTTTGGCCGCCGGGCGGGACTGCTGCTCCTGCTGGCGGCCGGCCTGCTGGCCGCCGCCGGCTTCCAGTTCCGGGATGCCCCGCCGCCGGACGATGATGTTCGGCGGGTGCAGGCCGTCCGGCGGTCGTTCAACATCGTCGTCCGCTCCCTGGGGGTGCTCGATGCCGGCCAGGCGCACATGGTGGCCTCGACCCTCAAGGGGAGCAAGGGGAAGATCATCTATCTTATCGACGACGGGGCCTGGGTGAAAAAGGGGGATGTGCTGGTCAAACTCGACCCGGCGCCTTTCGAGGAGGAGATCCGGGAGCTGCAGGGCAAGAGCAAGCGGCTGGCGGCGGCTCTCGAAGCCAAGAAGCAACTCCTGGAGTGGGAAAAGAACCGGGTGGTCAAGGAGTTGAGCAGCGCCGAGTTCAAGATCAGGAAGGCCGAGCTGGAACTGTTGAAGTACCGGAAAGGGGAAGGTCCCCTGCAGTTGCTCCAGTACCAGGACGAGCTGAAAAAGATCAGCAAGAAACGGAACCGCTACCAGCGCTATCTCAATGATTTGCGCCGCCTGCAGCAGCAGGGATACGACAATCAGGGGGAGATGGCCCGGGCCGAGCAGGAACTGCGGGAGGTGGAGGAGAAATACGCCGCCGCCAAGCGGCAGGTGGAAAGCTACCAGAACTACGTCTACCCGTCGATGCTGAAAAAGCTGGAAGCCGACATCGAGCAGGCCAAGGTGGAGCTGGCGCAGATCAGGAAGGGCAGCGTACACCGGGTGGCCCAGGCCAAGTCGAGCGTCGACGAAGTGGAGGCCCTGCTGGAAAACTGCCGCCGGGACCTGGAAGAATCCCGGAAAAAGCTGAAGCAGACGGTCATCAGGGCGCCTTCCGACGGCATTGTCATCCTTTACGAGGCTTACCGCAGCGGCCGCAAGCGGAAACCGCGGATCGGCGACCTGGTGCTGCAGAACCAGCCGATTCTCTACCTGCCGGACATCTCCACCATGATCGTCAAAACTCGGGTGCGGGAGATCGACCTCCACAAGGTGGAGGTGGGCAAAAGCTGCGACGTTACCGTGGACGCCTATCCCGACCGCAAGTTTACGGGTCGGATCGCCTTCATCGGCGCCCTGGCGGCCGGTAGCGGGGCGGATGCCCGCGGCGGCAAGTATTTCCAGATGACCGTGGTGCTTGACCGGCCCGACTCCCGGCTGCGGCCCGGAATGACCGCCCGGGTCAGCATCCTGGCCGCCCGGGTGGAGAACGTTCTGACCCTGCCGGTCTACGCCATCTTCGAGGACCGGGACGGCCGCTACTGCTACCGCTGCCGGGCCGGCGGCTGCGAGAAGGTGCGGATCAAGACCGGGCGGGAAAACGAGGACTTTGCCGAGGTGCTGGCCGGCATTCGGCCGGGGGACTGGGTGCGGGCCGTGCCGCCGCCGGCGGTCGAGGAACTTTGAATGGCGGCGCCGCTGGTGTCCATGAACGGGGTGAGCAAACTTTATCCCCTGGGCGGTGATTGCGTCCGCGCCCTGGACGAGCTGACTTTCAGCCTGGAGGAAGGGGATTTCGTTGCCGTCATGGGGCCGTCAGGGTCGGGGAAGTCGACCCTGCTCAATATCATGGGCTGCCTCGACCGGCCGACAGCCGGCACCTACCTTTTTGACGGCGAGGATGTTTCCCGTAGCGGCGATGAACACCTGTCCACCATCAGGTCCCGGAAAATCGGCTTCATTTTCCAGCAGTTCAACCTGATTCAGCATTTCAACGTCATTGAAAATGTGGCGCTGCCCTTCCTCTACACCGAGGTCGACCGGGCGACGGCCCGGGAGCGGAGCCTCCAGGCCATCGAAAAGGTCGGGCTGGCGCACCGGCGGCATCACAAGGCCCGCGAGCTTTCCGGCGGCGAAATGCAGCGGGTGGCCATCGCCCGGGCCATGGCGCCGGGGCCGCGGCTGATTCTCGCCGACGAGCCGACGGGCAACCTCGACTCGCGGACGGGAGAGATGATCATGGACCTGATTTCCCGCCTGCACGCGGCCGGCACCGCCGTGGTGCTCGTTACCCATGATTCCCGGGTGGCCTCCCGGGCGCAGCGGCTCTATACCATGAAAGATGGGCGCTTTGTCTAAGCTGGCCGCCTATTTCCGGACGGCTCTCGTTTCCCTTTACCTGAACCGGCTGCGTTCCCTGCTCTCCATCCTCGGCATCGTTTTCGGGGTGATGGCGGTGATGGTTATCATTGCCGTGGGCGAGGGGATGAAAAACGAGGCCCTGCGCCAGATTGAGCAGCTGGGCATTTGCAACATCTACCTGCGCGCCGTGGAAACGACGGCCGGGTCCGCGGCGGGCGGCCGCCGCCGGGACGGCGGCCTGACCCTGGACGACCTGGAGCGGCTGCAAAGCGGCTGCGGCGCCGTGGAACGGGTGGCCGCCCTCCGGGAACTGAACGTCGCCATCATCGGGGCGCCGCGGGAGATTACTCCCCAGGTGGTTGCCGTTACTCCTTCCTACGGCGAGGTTCTCGGGCTGCGGCTGGCGGCCGGCCGCTTCCTCACCCGGCGGGACCGGGAGCTGCAAAAGGAAGTCTGCGTCATCGGGCGGGAGATTTCCCGGGTCCTCGGGCGGGCCGGCCAGCTGGGGGGCGTCCTCAGGATTGAAGACCATTTTTTCAAGGTTGTCGGCATTCTCGAGCGGAGCCGCCGGCCGCGCGCCAACGGGAAAACGGCTGC
>JAFDMG010000157.1 GCA_019306045.1 Deltaproteobacteria bacterium
CGAGTCGTATTTGAGCAGGTGGGCCATGGTAACGGCATCGTCCGTGGTGCTGACAATGGCCCGAAAATCAAAGCGGTCGTCGTTGACCGCCGCCCGCAGGCAATCCCTGCCGATTCGCCCGAAACCGTTTACCGCAACTTTCACCGCCATTTCAACCTCCATTTATGTCAGGTAAATTGCCAGAAAAACCGCCACAAAAAAATTGTTTCACAATAGCCTAAATATACCCAAAAAAGGCCCCAAGTCAACCACTCATCGCCTATTTTGTCCCTGGTAATCGTCGGGAAGGGGGAAAAACTTGACCGCCCCGCCGGCTCCGGTCAAAAACGGCCGGCCAGGAAGCCGCGGCTTTTGCGCCCCCGACCGCCCCCGCCGGCAGCATACCCCATAAAAACAGGCTGGAAAGTTCATCCAGCCTGCGGGTCCAACCAGGCGGCGGACGGCGCCGCGCCGGACATCAGCCGGCCCCGTAGCTGTGGAGGCCGGAAAGCAGGAGATTGACACCGAGGTAGGTGAAAAGGACGGCCACGAAGCCGAATATGGACAGCATGGCCGCCTTGACGCCCCGCTGGAGGAAGGCGGCGTAGATGAACCAGGTGATCAATGACCAGGTTTCCTTGGGATCCCAGCTCCAGTAGGTTCCCCAGGCATAGTTGGCCCAGGCGGCCCCGGTGATAATGCCGATGGAAAGCAGGGGGAAACCCACGGCAATCGTCTTGTAGATCAGGTCGTCAAGGACGTCGGAAGAGGGAAAGCTGGCCAGCAGGCCGGTTTTCTTGCCCTTTTCCTCCTGCTTTTTTTTCAGGATGTAAGTGATGCTGACGCCGCAGGAAACGGCGAAGGCGGCATAGCCGAGGAAACAGGTCACCACGTGGGAGATCAGCCAGTTGCTCTGCAGGGCCGGCACCAGGGGCTGGATCTTTTCGTTGACCTGGGGGGAAATCGAGGCGTAGGCCATGCCCATGGCGGCAAAGGGGGTGACAAAAGCCCCGAGGATGCTCAAGTGGTACTTGTATTCAATGATCAGGTAGATGAGGATAATGGTCCAGGAAAAAAATACCAGCGACTCGTAGAGGTTGGACATGGGCGCATGGCCGATGCCCATCTGGTAGGACTCGTACCAGCGCAGGGCAATGGCAAAAGACTGCAGCAGCCAGCCGCCCAGGAGAATGAGGGAGGCCACCCGGCTGACCCACTTGGAGCGGAAGGCCAGGTAGCCGATGTAAACCACCATCCCGGCCAGATAGATGAAAGTGACAATCGAAAAAATGTGCGTGTTCATTTATTGCTTCCCTTTCAGTTTCTCCTCGAGCAGCGAGGTCAGATGGGCAAACTCCTTCTCGAAAGCCGGCTGGTTCTTGTTGGCGCTGCCGCCCACCGCCAGCTGGAAGCGGTTTTCCTTCTCCGGATCGGGCCGCAGCCGCACCCACAGGCGCCGGTGGGAGATAAAAAAGGCCACGAACAGCCCGCCGACCATCAGGGTGCAGCCCAGCCAGACCACCCAGACCCCGGGGTCCCGGGTCACCTGCAGGCCAGTATAATACCGCCGGTCCACGTCTTCAAGGACAAAATAGCGGCGGCCCTTGCGGTTCTGCCGGTCAAACTGGGGATACTTCTGGAAGACCCAGAACTGGATCATTTTGCCGTCGGCGGTCGGCAGGACCAGGCGCACCGCCGGGCCGAGATTCATGTAATTGGGCTCGTACTGGGCGGCCAGCACCCAGGCCTCGCCGTCCGGCAGGGTCACTTTGTTGCCGATGGCCAGGGTCAGGGTGGCCTCCTTGCCGGTTTTGGTATCGTGCACCAGCAGCCGCACCCGGCCGCCGGTCGTCCCGTAGCTGGACTGGTAGAAGGTGTAGCCGCCGTAACTAAGGGGATGATTGACCTCGATGGTCTTCTCCAACACTTTTTTGCCGTCCTGGTAGATCACCAGGTCACTGGTGTATTCCTTGGGGGCGCCGTTGTCGTAAAATTCGACCTTGAAGGAGCGGCATTCGATGGTAAAGCCAAGCTCAACCGGGGTGCGGGCGTCATTGCGGGTGTAGATCGTCGAGGTCTTGTCCCCCTCGAGGATGTTGACATAACCCTTGAGGCCGAAAACGGAACCAATGATGCCGCCAATGAAGATGACGATGATGCTGCTGTGGACCACGTAGACCCCCAGCCGGGACCACCGCCCCCGCTGGGCGAAAAAGTGGACTTCCCGCAGCCGGCCGTCCCCGTCGACCTCCTCGTGGCGCTGCCAGTTTCCCGGCCAGAAAGTCGACAGCAGGTTGGCGACTTCGCCGGCCAGGTCGGCCAGCCGGCGGCCGCGGGCGTTGATCCGCGTGCGCCATTCATGGGCCAGGGTCAGCAGGAAGGAATCGGACAGGGTGGTTACCGGCTCCCGGAAGTATTTCCAGGTGCGGGGAAAATGCTTGCAGGAGCAGACAATCAGGTTGAGGGCAAAAAGGACCAGGATGGCGGTAAACCACCAGGAATGGTACATGTCGAGGAAGCCAAGCTTCTTGAAAAGCTCGTAAGTGGATTCCTGGTAGTAGCGCAGGTACTGTTCCTTGAACTCGTTCTGGGGAATCACCGTGCCGATGATCGACACCGTGGCCAGGGTGATGAGCAGGAAAATGGTCAGCTTCAGGGAACTGAAAAAAGCGATCAGGGAAAAACCGGAACTCTGCTTATTCTTCACTTTCTGTACCTTTTTAATCTGGTTACCTCGACCTGCATAACACCACAGCCAAATTAATGTCAAGTATTAATATATATTATACAATGAAGAAGGGCGCCTGATCGGCGCCCTTCTTTACTGCCCGGACAAATCCGGCTTTACTTCTTGTGACAGGCGGAACATTTGGTCGGCCCGGTTTTCTTGCCGGCCTTCTTCATTCCCCGGTGACAGCCGCGACAGGTCTTGTGGGCCGCGTCCTTGATGGAGAGCTTCTTGCCATCCTTCTTGTCCTTGTGGCAGGACTCACAACCTTTGGGCTCCCCTTTGTGATCCCACTTGTGATGACACTTGGCACAGTCGAATTTGTGCTTGCTGTGCTCGAAAGTTACCGGCGGCTTCTTCATCTTGGCGGATTTAACCACGATAGCTTCCGCAGGCGCCTTCGGCATGGCATAGACAAAACCGGCGGCGGCCAGGAAAGCCACGGCAACCAACATCGCGAAAATCTTTTTCATTTCCTACACCTCCTTGATTGATGTTTTTAAAAACAACCTTTGAGCAAACCTGCTTCCCATATAGAGAAAAACAACCTCTTTGTCAAGTGAAACCTGTAACAGTTAGACGATTTTAATCCGGGAAAAAGCGTTGTAATTCTACGTAACTACCCGAATTTACAAATATTAAACCAGCTGACCTTGCTGATGCCCAAGACGCGGAAAGCCGGTCAACTGCCGGCCAGGCGCACCACCTCGGCCACCAGCTTGTCGATGCCGACGGCCACCTCCTTGATGCCCGGTCCCAGCATGTAGGCCGGGGTGGTGACCAGGCGCAGTTTCTCGTCCACGTGGATCATGTCCACGGTGCAGACCCGGTGCCGGCCGCCCATGGCCTCGATCACCGAGGCGGTGGCCAGGTCGGCGCCAATGGTCACCTCGGGGTGCATATCGGCCAGGGCCTTGGTAAGGGTCGCCGGGGCGATGCAGATGGCGCCCACCGGCTTGCCGGCCGCCACCAGATCCCGCAGCAGGCGTTTCACCTCCGGGTGAACGGTGGCCGCCGCCCCCTGGAGAGCAAAATCGCTCAAATTCTTTGCCGCCCCGAAGCCGCCGGGCATGATCAGGCCGTCCAGGTCGGCGGCGCTCACTTCCCGGATATCCTTGATGTTTCCCCGGGCAATGCGGGCCGATTCCACCAGCACGTTGCGGGTTTCCGCCGCCGCTTCCCCGGTAAGATGATTAACCACTTCCCGCTGGGGCATGTCCGGGGCCAGGCACTGAATTTCCGCCCCGGCCCGGTCGAGGGCCAGCAGGGTCAGCACCGCCTCGTGGATCTCACTGCCGTCATATACGCCGCACCCGGCCAGCAAAACACCGATAATCGCCATCATGACCTCCTTGCTGAACTGTTAATACCCTTTTTATACCCTCCAGCAGCCCGCACGGGGCAACCATGGCGGTTTCCTCCGGTCGCCAGCGGCAAAGACCCCGCACCGGGCATGCCGGACCTACTCATGTCAAGCGGCACCCCCCCGGCCGGGCCGGCGGCAAGACCTACCGGCGCCGCCGCACCAGCTTCTCCACCGCCTGCCGATGCTCGTCGGTGGCTGCCAGCAGGGCCAGCTGGGAGGAAAGGTAGTCCAAGTGGCTGCGCAGATCACTCTTTTCCCCCTGGATGACCGCCCTTTTGATGGCCCGGATGGCCGCCAGGGGCCAGCGGGCCAGCTCCTCGGCATACTGGAGGGCCGCCGGCAACAGCTCGTCGCTTTCATAGAGCCGATCCACCAGCCCCAGGGAAAGGGCCTCGGCGGCCTCCACCCGGCGGCCGGTAAGCAGGATGTCCAGGGCCCGGCTGCGGCCAACCAGGCGGGGCAGGAAAAAAGCGCCGCCGTTGCCCGGGGCCAGACCGATACGGACGAAAGTGGAGCAGAAAGAAGCCCCCCGGCTGGCAAAGCGGAAATCGCAGGCCAGGGCCAGGTCGAAACCGCCGCCGTAGGCCAGGCCGTTGACGGCGGCAATCACCGGCTTGTCGATTTCGGCCAGCACCTGGGGCACCCGCTGCACGTGCTCCCAGAGGTAGTTTTTCATTTCCCAGAGGCGCAGCTGGCCGGCGGCCATCTCCTTGACGTTGCCGCCGGAGGAAAAAGCCTCCCCGGCACCGGTAAGGATGACCACCTTGATCTCTTCATCGGCCGCCGCCCGCCGCAGCGCCCGGCAGAGGCTGTCCATCATCGGCACGGTGAA
>JAFDMG010000158.1 GCA_019306045.1 Deltaproteobacteria bacterium
GCGATGGTGGGTTCCGCCGGCCCGGCGGCCTTTTTCTCCCGGACCTCCATCTCCTTGCTGACGAAAGTCACGATCGACAGCGGCGCGTTGTCACCAGCGCGGAAGCGGGACTTGATCAGCCGGGTGTAACCGCCGGGGCGGTTGACGAACCGGGGGGCAATCTCGTCGAACAGCTTCTTCACCAGGGCGTGGTCGTTGAGTACCTTGTAAGCCTGCCGCCGGGCATGGAGAGTATTTTTCTTCCCCATGGTCACCAGACGGTCGGCAACCCGCCGCAGCTCCTTGGCCCGGGGCACGGTGGTTTCAATGGTTTCATATTTGATCAACGCCCCCGCCAGGGAACGCAGCATCGCTTTCTGATGGCTGGGGCCGTAACCCAGTCTTCTGCCTGAAACTCTATGTCGCATTCTCTTTACTCCCCTTGTTCACCACCCACGGTCAGCAACCGAAGAGGGCCTAGTCTTCGTAGTCATCCACCATGACTTTTTTGATCATCTCGGCATTGTCGGGATCGAAATCGGGCACTTTCATCCCCAGCGACAGTCCCATGTTGCTGAGAATATCCTTGATTTCGTTCAGGGATTTGCGGCCGAAATTCTTGGTGGTCAGCATCTCGGTCTCGGTTTTCTGCACCAGCTCGCCGATCAGGCGGATATTGGCGTTCTTCAGGCAGTTGGCCGACCGGACCGAAAGTTCGAGCTCATCGACGTTGAGATAGAGCTTTTCGTTGATCGGCTTCACCTCGTCCGTTTCCACGGCAGGCTCGTCCACCGGCGGAATCTGGCTTTCATCAAAGTTGATGAACACCGTCAGCTGCTCCTTGAGGATCTTGGCGGCGTAGGCCAAGGCATCCTCGGGCTTGACACTGCCGTCGGTCCAGATCTGGATGGTCAGCTTGTCGTAGTCGGTCTGCTGCCCGACCCGGGCGTTGGAAACCACGTAGGTCATCTTCTTGATCGGCGAAAAGACGCCGTCGATGGCGATGGTGCCCAGGGGCAGCTTGTTGGCATCGTGAATCTGGTCGGCCGGGATGTAGCCCTTGCCGGTCTCGGCGGTCATGGTCATCTTGAGCACCGCATCGTCATTCAGGGTGGCGATATGATGCTCGGGATTGAGAATTTCCACCGTGTGATCGGTGATGATGTCGCCGGCGGTCACCACGCTCTTGTCCTTGCCCTTGATGTCCAGGGACAGGGTCTTCGGCTTGTCGACGTGCATTTTCAGACAGACGCCCTTGAGATTGAGGACGATGCGGGTCACATCCTCGATCACCCCGGGCACGGTGGAGAACTCGTGCTGGACGCCGTCGATGCGCACCGAGGTAATCGCCGCTCCCTGGAGGGAAGCCAGCAGAACCCGGCGCAGGGCGTTGCCCAGGGTCACACCGTAGCCGATTTCCAGCGGTTCAATGGTAAATTTGCCGTAGCTGGAAGTCAGGGTTTCCTGGTCAACCTGCAAACCACTGGGTTTGATCAGCTGACGCCAGTTCTTGTAGATCATGGTATCCATAAATTATCCCTTAACGAGAATAGAATTCTACAATCAGCTGCTCATTGATTGCCTGGGTAATATCCTCACGTTTAGGCAGGGATGTAACCGTTCCTTTGAAATTGTCCTTGTCCAGCTCCAGGAATGACGGCAGGCCGCGGCGGCCGGCGGCTTCCAGGGCCTCGACGATCCGGCCGATCTTCCGGCTTTTTTCCCGCAGGGTGATGACGTCCCCCACCTTCACCTGGTAGGAGGGGATGTTGACCTTGCGGCCGTTGACCTGGAAATGGCCGTGGCGCACCAGCTGACGGGCTTCGCTGCGGGTGTTGGTAAAGCCGAGACGATAGACGATGTTGTCCAGGCGCCTTTCCACCAGCACCAGCAGGTTCTCGCCGGTCACCCCTTTCTGGCGGTCGGCCCGTTGGAAATAGCGGTGAAACTGCTTTTCCAGCAAGCCGTAAATCCGGCGCACTTTCTGTTTTTCCCGCAGCTGAACCCCGTATTCGGAAAACTTGGTCCGCCGCTGGCCGTGCTGGCCGGGAGCGTAGGCCCGCCGGTCGACGGCGCATTTGTCGGTGTAGCAGCGATCACCCTTCAAAAACAGCTTGGCCCCTTCCCGGCGGCAAAGCCGGCACACTGAATCTCTATATCTTGCCAAAACAGCCTCCTTAAACCCTTCTGCGCTTGGGCGGCCGGCACCCGTTGTGGGGGATGGGCGTAATATCCCTGATGACATTGATGGTCATGCCGGCGGCCTGGATGGCCCGAATCGCCGATTCCCGGCCGGCACCCGGTCCCTTAACATGGACGTCGACGGTTTTCATGCCGTGTTCCATGGCCCGGCGGGCGGCTTCCTCGGCGGTCTGCCGGGCCGCGAACGGGGTGCTTTTCCGCGACCCCTTGAAACCCACCACCCCGGCCGTGGCCCAGGCAACAACGTTGCCGTTGACATCGGTGAAGGTCACGTGGGTGTTGTTGAATGTCGCCTGGATGTAGGCAATGCCCACGGGCACATTCTTCTTTACTTTTGCTTTTGTAGCTCTACCTTTTGGCTTGGCCATCTTTCCTCCCCGCCTCGGTCAACCGCCACCGAGTACAGACTTCACAATTTTTCCTTGTTATCCAGCTATACAGCGCCCCTTTCCCGACGGCTGCCGGCTATCCGGCTGCCAGCGGGGTCGGGCAGTCATGCTATTTTTTCTTGCGGGCCACGGGATTGCGGCCGGGACCTTTCCGGGTGCGGGCGTTGGTCTTGGTCCGCTGGCCCCGAACCGGCAGGGACCGGCGATGCCGCAGCCCCCGGTAACAGCCGATGTCCATCATCCGCTTGATGTTGGCGCTGACTTCCCGCCGCAGGTCGCCTTCGATCTTGTAGTTCTTCTCGATGATGTCGCGGATCCGCCCCAGTTCCTCGTCGTTGAGCTCGTCCATGCGCACGTCGTAGCTGACCTGCGCCTCGTCGAGGATCTTCTGCGCCCGACTCCTGCCGATGCCGTAGATGTAGGTGAGGCCGACAACCGCCCGCTTATTGGGTAAGACTACCCCTGCAATTCTAGCCAACTGCTTCCTCCTCTGGTAAATTAACCCTGGCGCTGCTTGTGTTTCGGATTCTCGCAGATAACCCGGACGATGCCCCGCCGCTTGATTATCTTGCATTTATCGCAAATTTTCTTTACTGATGCCCGTACTTTCATCGTTCCGCTCCCCTCGTATCGCTGCCACCGGGCTACTTGGCCCGGTAGATTATTCTTCCCCGGCTGAGATCATAGGGCGACAGCTCCATGGTCACCGTGTCCCCCGGCAAAATCTTGATGAAATGCATCCTCATTTTCCCGGAAATGTGCGCCAGCACCCGGTGGCCGTTTTCCAGTTCCACCCGGAACATGGCGTTCGGCAAAGTTTCCATGACTTTGCCCTGCACCTCTATGACATCTTCTTTACCGGCCATCCTTACCTCACCGCTTCTCTTGCGCTCCAGTTGTTTTTCTCAAGCCAACATGCTGAGGATTTCCGGACCATCCTCGGTTATGGCAATTGTATGTTCAAAATGGGCCGACAGCCGCCGGTCCTTGGTCACCGCCGTCCAGCCGTCGGCAAGAATTTCCACCTCCCAGGTGCCGGCGTTGACCATCGGCTCGATGGCCAGCACCATGCCGGCCTTCAGTTTCATGCCGGTGCCGGGCTGGCCGAAATTCGGCACCTGGGGATCCTCGTGCAGGGCCGTGCCGATGCCGTGGCCGACGAAGTCGCGCACGACGCTGAAGCCCCGGTCCTCGACGTACTGCTGCACCCGGTGGGAAAGGGTGTACAGATGTTCGCCCGGCCAGGCGGCCGCGATGCCCGCCTCGAGAGAACCCCGGGTAACGGCCATCAGCCGATTGGCTTCTTCGCTGACCTCGCCCACCGGCAGGGTCACCGCCGCATCGCCGTAATAGCCGTGCAGCTCGGTGCCCACGTCAAGGCTGATAATGTCGCCGGCCTTGAGCACCACGTCCCGCCGGGGAATGCCGTGCACGATCACCTCGTTCACCGAGGCGCAAAGGCTGGCGGGATAACCGGCATAGCCCTTGAACGCCGGCCGGGCGCCGGCCCGGCGGATCATCTTCTCGGTCTCCCGGTCCAGCTCCAGGGTGCTGATCCCGGGTTCGATTATCGCCCGCAAATGCTGCAGCACCTCGGCAACGATCTGGTTCGCCGCCCGGATTTTCTCAATTTCGCGCCGGGAGCGCAGGGTGATCATCAGCTACTTGATCACCTTCATGATCGCCGCGAAGATATCGTCGACACTGCCGGTGCCGGGAATCGGCCGCAGCTTTCCCTTCTTGGTGTAAAAATCGATCAGGGGCGCGGTCTGCTTGTGGTAGTTGACCAGCCGCTCCTTGATGGCCTCTTCCTTGTCGTCGTCCCGCTGGTAGAGCTTGCCGCCGCAGTAGTCGCAGATGCCGTCCACCTTGGGCTTGTTGAACAGCACGTGGAACGGGCCAGCAGGTCGCTGTCGGGCACCTCGATGCTGATCACGTGGTCGATTTCCTGCCCCATCTCGGCCAGCATCTTGTCGAGGGCCTCGGCCTGGGCCACCGTCCGCGGAAAGCCGTCCAGAATGTAGCCGTTGGCACAGTCGGCTTCCTTGATCCGGTCGGCGATGATGCCGATCACCACCTCGTCGGGCACCAGCTGGCCGGCATCCATGTACTTCTTGGCCTCCACCCCCATCGGGGTGCCTTCCTTGACCGCCGCCCGCAGGATGTCACCGGTGGAAATCTGGGGAACCTTCAGCGCCTCGACCATCTTTTTGGCCTGCGTACCCTTG
>JAFDMG010000159.1 GCA_019306045.1 Deltaproteobacteria bacterium
TGAGATCGCAGATGCGCTGCTCCGGTGTCGCGGTAATGACGCTGGCGTTCATTACTTCGAAAACTTTCATTGCCCCTCCCGGACTGACGTGGTTCCGCCGCTGGTCTGCCAGGTGGCCGCGGTCCGGCGGCCGCCACCGCCTTGCTAAAATATTCTCAAAGCTGGCCTGCTTATACCTTTAATATAGGCGGCGGCCTTTGTCAACTTTTTTGGCCGCCGTATTTTGTGGTTGACAAATGGCGGTTTTACCGTTATATCTGCCGTCCTTTACCGGTGTTGTCACCGGGGCGGGGGCTTATTGTCTCCGCCGGACGCCAACACATTTTTCGCGGCCGCCGTTACCGGCGGCTGCCGGGGTCTGATGAGCAAACTCGGGGAACTGCTGAAACTCAATAAAACCATGAAGATGGTGCTGCTGGTGGTGGCCGTGCTCTCGGCGGTCATGGTGATCATGCTCTGGCGCTACTACCAGCTGCGCAGCGTGGGTCAGGACGCCCGTTACAAGGCGCCGATGCATCACTACAGCGCCGGCGAGAAGAAAATGATCCGCGGCAAGTTCAAGAAGGCCCTGAAAGAATACGAAACTGCCCGGGAGATGCTGGAGAAGATTCCCGGCATCAACCTTGATCAGGACTTCTACTACGGCATCGTTCTCAACAGCATCGGCACCATCTACCTGCGCATCGGCATCTACGGCCAGGGCCGCGACACGGTCAAGCGCAAGGAAGACCTGGGGAAGTACCCCGACAAGATCAGGCGGGCCCAGTCCTACTTCGAGCGCAGCATCAAGATCTACCGCACCTGGCTGGCCGCCCACCGGCCGCCGGAGGAGGAAGTCCGGAAAATCAAGGCCTCCCGGGTGGGGATGGACCCGGACAAGATCGAGCTGCGGCCCTTCGAGAGGTATGAAAGGGCCCTGTCGGTGGCCCTCTGCAACCTGGGCATGGCCCGCCGCTACCTGGGCGATACCCAGGCGGCGCTGAAGATCTATCGCGAGGCCCTGGAGATCTGGCCGGAGAACCGGCCGGCGCAGAACAACCTCGAAACCCTCGAGGTCGACCTGGGGCTGCGGCCGCCGCCGCCGGAGCCGGAAAAGGACGATGAGCGCGGCGAAAAACTGCTTGACAGACAGTACCGTTTTTGTTAGCTTGCTTGGGTTTTTCCCGAGGAAATTTGTGGTAATTTTATGACTGGGAGCACAGAGGTATGCCCACATTAAATCAGTTGGTTCGCAAGGGAAGAGAAAAGATCAAGAAAAAGACCACGGCGCCGGCTTTGAAGTCGTGTCCGCAGAAGCGCGGGGTCTGTGTCCGGGTGTACACCACCACCCCGAAAAAGCCCAATTCCGCCCTGCGGAAAGTGGCCAGGGTCAGGCTCACCAACGGCTTCGAGGTCACTTCCTATATCCCCGGCGAGGGGCACAACCTGCAGGAGCACTCGGTGGTCATGATCCGCGGCGGCCGGGTGAAGGACCTTCCCGGCGTCCGTTACCACATCATCCGCGGCACCCTGGACAGCGTCGGGGTGCAGGACCGGCGCCAGGGACGGTCGAAATACGGAACCAAGCGGCCGAAGTGAGCCCGGCCCCCGGAAAGATTTAGCCGCCATCGGCGGATGGCTTTTGAGGTGTAGCGATGTCCAGAAGAAGAGATATTCCCAAGCGCGAGGTGCTGCCCGATCCCAAGTACCGGGACGAACTGGTTACCAGGTTCGTCAACGGCCTGATGCTGGACGGCAAGAAAAGCATCGCCCAGGGCATTTTTTACCGGGCCCTGGATATCATCGCCGAGCGGAGCAAGGAAGAACCCCTCGGGGTGTTCAAGAAAGCGATGGAGAATGTCAAGCCCCTGGTGGAAGTCAAGTCCCGCCGGGTCGGCGGCGCCACCTACCAGGTGCCGGTGGAAGTGCGGCCCGAGCGCAAGGTGGCCCTGGCGATCCGCTGGCTGATCGGCTATTCCCGCTCCCGGGGCGAGAAAAGCATGGAGCAGCGGCTGGCCGCCGAGCTGATGGACGCGGCCAACAACCGCGGCGCGGCGGTGAAGAAGCGGGAAGACACCCACAAGATGGCCGAGGCCAACAAGGCCTTTGCCCATTACCGCTGGTAGGAGAGGCAGTGCATTATCGTGGCTCGTCAAATCCCTCTGGAGCGAACTCGGAACATCGGCATCATGGCGCACATCGATGCCGGCAAAACGACGACGACCGAGCGCATCCTGTACTATACCGGCATCTCGCACAAGATCGGCGAGGTGCACGAGGGTACGGCGACCATGGATTGGATGGAGCAGGAGCAGGAGCGGGGGATCACCATTACCTCGGCGGCCACCACCTGCTTCTGGCGCGACCATCGCATCAACATCATCGACACTCCCGGTCATGTTGACTTCACCATCGAGGTCGAACGCTCCCTCCGGGTTCTTGACGGCGCCATAGCCGTTTTCTGCGCCGTCGGCGGGGTGGAGCCCCAGTCGGAAACCGTCTGGCGCCAGGCGGACAAGTACCGGGTGCCGCGCATCGCCTTCATCAACAAGATGGACCGGGTCGGGGCCGACTTCCGGCGCGGGGTGGCCATGATGCGCGAGCGGCTCGGAGCCCGGCCGCTGCCGTTGCAGCTGCCCATCGGCGCCGAGGACCAGTTCGCCGGGGTTATCGACCTGCTGGCGGAAAAAGCGATCTATTACGATCCAAGCTCTTTGGGAATGAATTATGAAATCCGGGAAATCCCGGCCGACCTGCAGGCAGCGGTCGCCGAGGCCCGGGAGGAGCTCTTCGAGGCCCTGGCCGATCTCGACGACGACTTCGCCGACCGCTACCTGGAAGGGGAAACGCTGGCCGAGGCCGAAATCAAGCAGTTGATCCGCCGCCTGACCCTGGAGATTCAGCTGACGCCGGTGCTTTGCGGTTCCGCCTTCAAGAACAAGGGGGTGCAGCCGCTGCTGGACGCCATCATCGACTACCTGCCGTCGCCCCTGGACGTGGCTTCCATGACCGGCAAGGATCCGGTCAGCGGCCGGGAGGTCAGCCGGCGGGCGGCCGACGATGAACCGTTTGCCGCCCTGGTGTTCAAGATCTTCACCGACCCCTTTGTCGGCCAGCTGGCTTTCATCCGGGTCTATTCGGGGATTTTGAGCACCGGGATGAGCGTTCTCAACGCCACCAAGTCCCGCAAGGAGCGGATCGGGCGCCTGCTGAAGATGCACGCCAACAAGCGGGAGGAGGTCAAGGAGGTCTACGCCGGCGACATTGCGGCGGTCATCGGCCTCAAGCACTCGACCACCGGCGACACCCTCTGCGACGACCGGCGGCCGGTGATCCTGGAAGCGATCGAGTTTCCGGAGCCGGTGATCTCCATTGCCATCGAGCCCAAAAGCAAGGCCGACCAGGACCGCCTGGGGATGGCGCTGAGCAAGCTGGCGGCCGAGGATCCTTCCTTCAAGGTGCACACCGACGAGGAGACCGGCCAGACGATCATTTCCGGGATGGGCGAGCTGCACCTGGAAATCATCGTCGACCGGCTGCGGCGGGAATTCAACGTCGATGCCAACGTCGGCCGGCCCCAGGTGGCCTACCGGGAGACGATCACCGAGAGCGTCCGGGCCGAGGGGCGTTTCGTGCGCCAGTCGGGGGGGCGCGGCCAGTACGGCCATGTGTGGCTGCGGCTGGAGCCGCTGCCGGCCGGCGAGGGCTTTGTTTTCGAGGACCGGATCGTCGGCGGGGTGGTGCCCCGGGAATACATTCCGGCGGTCAAGACCGGGGTGGAGGAGGCCATGCGCAACGGCGTCCTGGCCGGCTACCCGGTGGTGGACGTCAAGGTGATTCTCGAGGACGGTTCCTACCACGACGTGGATTCCTCGGAAATGGCTTTCAAGATTGCCGGCTCTCTGGGTTTCAAGGAGGGCTGCCGCCGGGCGAAGCCGATTATCCTCGAACCGGTGATGGACGTCGAGGTGGTGGTCCCGGACGAGTACCTGGGAGACGTGATGGGCGATCTCAACTCCCGGCGCAGCCGGATTCTCGGGGTGGAGAACCGCGGCAACGCCCAGGTGATCAGCGCCAACGTGCCCCTGGCCGAGATGTTCGGCTACTCCACCGACCTGCGCTCCCGGAGCCAGGGACGGGCGACCTACACCATGCAGTTCTGCCGCTACGAGCCGGTCCCCAAGGCCTTGGCCGAGGAGATCATCCAGGGGGGAGCCTAGGGACGGCCGGAACGGATTGACATTTTTGCTTTGCGGGCAACGACCCGCTCGCCGGCAGGCGGCGGGTGTTAGAGAAATATAAAGAAAGATAGATAAGAGAAAACAAAATATGATCATGGCTGCCGGGCAGGCGGCTTTTCAGGAGGAAGAGCGATGGCGAAGGAAAAATTTGAAAGGACGAAGCCGCACGTAAACATTGGTACGATTGGTCACGTGGACCACGGCAAGACGACG
>JAFDMG010000160.1 GCA_019306045.1 Deltaproteobacteria bacterium
TTGATTTTACTGGTGAGCCGTGCAGGGATCGAACCTGCGACCCTCTGATTAAAAGTCAGATGCTCTACCGACTGAGCTAACGGCCCACGAAAAAAACCGGATGGCACTACTAGCCGATTATGGCTCCTTTGTCAAGAATTATCAATGGCCGCCCGGCGGCCGTTCCCGGTGAAAAGGTTGTTCCTGATGATGGTCTGCTCCCGGCCCGGCCCCACGGAAACCACGTGGGCGGGGATGCCCAGCCGCTCCTCCATGAAGTTCACGTAGCGGCGGGCGTTTGCCGGCAGCTCGTCGAAGCTTAGGATGCCGGAGAGGTCCTCCTGCCAGCCCGGCAGCCGCTTGAGAATCGGCCGGCAGCCGGCCAGCATCTCCACGGACGAGGGAAAGTAGTCCAGCCGCCGGCCCTGGTACTCGTAGGCTTCGCACACCTCGATGGTCTCCAGTCCGGAAAGAACGTCCAGTTTGGTGACCGCGAAGGCATCCAGGCCGTTGACCAGCACCGCGTAGCGCAGGCCCACGAGGTCCAGCCAGCCGCAACGCCGGGGCCGGCCGGTGGTGGAGCCGTATTCCCCCCCCCGGTCGCGGAGGAAGTCGCCGGTATCATCCCGCAGCTCGGTGGGAAAGGGCCCCTCCCCCACCCGGGTGGTGTAGGCCTTGACAACGCCGAGCACCTGGTCGATCAGGCCGAGGGCGAAGCCGCTGGCGGCGCAGGCGTTGGCGGCCACTGTCGACGAGGAGGTCACGAAGGGAAAAGTGCCGTGATCGATATCCAGCAGCGTCCCCTGGGCCCCTTCGAAAAGAATGTTCTTGCCGGCGTCGGCGGCTTCCCGCAGCAAATAGGGCGTTTTCCTGATCAGCGGCCGCAGCACCCCGGCAGCCCGCTCGATGCCGGCCAGCACCGCCCCCGGGTCCACCGTCTCCTGGTCGTAAAGCCGAGCCAGCACCCGGTTGTGGCGGTCGACAATGGCGTAGACCTTCTCCTTCAAGGCGGCGGCGTCAGCCAGCAGGTCGATGAACCGCAGGCCGCAGCGGCCCATCTTGTCCTCGTAAGCCGGGCCGATTCCCCGGCCGGTGGTGCCGATTTTGCGGCAGCCGAGGCCGCTTTCCCGGGCCTGGTCGATGCGGCAGTGGGTCGGCAGGATGAGGTGGGCCTCGTCGCTGATCACCAGCTGCTCCAGAGACCGCTCATACCCTTTGGCCCGCAGCTGCTCGAACTCGCGCAGCAACACCTCCGGGTCGACCACCACGCCGCTGCCGATGACGCACTGCTTACCCTCATGGAGAATGCCGGAAGGAATCAGGTGGAAAATGAACTTTTCGCCCTCGATGATCAGGGTGTGACCGGCATTGTTGCCTCCCTGGAAGCGAACCACCAGGTCGGCGTGCGCCGTCAGCAAGTCGACTATTTTTCCCTTGCCCTCGTCGCCCCACTGGGCGCCGATGAGCACCATGTTAGCCATTTTTTAGTCCTTAAAGAAGAAAAGCCAAAAAGGGGATTGCCGCGGCCGACCGTCCCGGGTTACAGGTAGATTTCCTTGACCTCGACGATGTGCGGCAGTTCCAGCAGCTCCTTGAGCATCGCCGGGCTGACCTCGGAGTCGACCTGGACCATGGAGATGGACATGCCGCCAGCACACTCACGGCCGAACTGCATCTTGCCGATGTTGACGTCGTTCCGGCCCAGGCAGGAGCCGATGCTGCCGATGACCCCCGGCTTGTCATGGGCGTAGATGACCAGGATGTGGCCGCTGGGGATGGCCTCGATCTCGAAGTTGTTGACCCGGACGATGCGCGGCTCGGTCTTGCCGAACAGGGCCCCGGAAACCACGAAAGACTCGCCGTTGTTGCGGCCCACCAGGGTGATCATGCTGGAAAAGTTGCCGGCTTCCTCGGTCTTGGCTTCGGTGACCACGATGCCGCGGTCCTTGGCGATCGCCGGGGCGTTGACGAAATTCACCATGCCGCCGACCACCGGGGCCATCAACCCCTTGAGCAGGGCAATGGTGATCGGGGCGGTATCCAGCTCCGCCACCCGGCCCTTGTATTCCACCCGCACCTCGCTGAGGCCGCAGCTGCCGCCCTCGCAGACCTGGGAATAAAACAGGCCCAGTTTCTCCGCCAGGGTCAGGTAGGGCCCCACCATGCGCAGCACCTCCGAACTGACGCTGGGCACGTTCAGGGCGTTGGTGATCGTGCCGTTGAGCAGGTAGTCGGCAATCTGCTCGGCGACGGTGATGGCGACGTTGACCTGGGCCTCGTCGGTGGAGGCCCCCAGGTGGGGCGTGCAGATGAAATTGTCCATGGAGAACAGGGGGTGGTCGGCAGGCGGCGGCTCCTGCTCGAAAACGTCGAAGGCGGCGCCGGCCACCTGGCCCGACTTCAGGGCCTCGTAGAGGTCCTGTTCATCGATGATGCCCCCGCGGGCGCAGTTCAGGATCCGCACCCCCGGCTTCATCTTGGCGAAACTCTCCTTGTTGATCAGGTGCCGGGTTTCCTTGGTCAGCGGCGTGTGGACGGTGATGTAGTCGGAGCGGCGGTAAAGCTCGTCCAGGCCAACCCGCTCGATGCCCATCTTGGCCGCCCGCTCCTCGGAAATGAAGGGGTCGAAGGCGATCACTTTCATTTTCAGTCCCTGGGCCCGGTCGGCGACGATGCTGCCGATATTGCCGAGACCGACGATCCCCAGGGTCTTGTTGAACAGCTCCTTGCCCATGAACTTGCTTTTTTCCCACTTGCCGGCCTTCATCGACTGGGTGGCCTGGGGAATGTTGCGGCTCATGGCCAGCATCATGGAGATGGTGTGCTCGGCAGTGGTGATGGTGTTGCCCTGGGGGGTGTTCATCACCACGATCCCCCGGCGGGTGGCGGCCGGGATGTCGATGTTGTCGACGCCGATGCCGGCCCGGCCGATCACCTTGAGATTCTTGGCCGCGTCGATAATGTCGCTGGTGACCTTGGTGGCGCTGCGCACCGCCAGGCCGTCGTACTCGCCGATCACGGCCTTCAGCTCCTCGGGCGTCATGCCGACCTTGACGTCCACCTCGATTTCCGGAAACTTGGCAAAAACTTCAATACCCTTGGGCGACATCTTGTCGCTGATCAGAACTTTCATTGACTCTCTTCTCCCCCCGGCCGCTAGTTGCCGGCCCGCAAAATCATCTGGGCGGCCCGGACGCCGCTGCGTTCACCCACTTCATAACCCAGGTCCATCAGGGCCATCTCCAGGGCCGTCAACCCGGTGAGCACGTCAAATTCGCCCACGTAACCCAGGTGGGCCAGGCGGAAAATCTTGCCCTTGGCCTGGTCCTGGCCGCCGGCGATGGTGACTCCGTAGTCGTCGCGCAGCACCTTGACCACGTCCTGGCCGTCGACGCCGGCGGGCGCCTTCACCGCCGTCACGGCATTGGAAGGCGAGGCGGGGGCGAACAGCTCCAGCCCCAGGGCCTGAACCCCGGCGCGGGTGGCGTTGGCCAACCGCTCGTGGCGGGCAAAGACGCCGGCCAGGGTCTCCTCCTTGATCATGGCCAGCACCTCCCGCAGACCGATGATCAGGGAAACCGCCGGCGTGTAGGCGTTCTGGCCCTTGAGGGCGTTTTTCAACTCCTTGGCGAAATCGAAATAATAGCGCGGCAGGGTCGCCTGCCGGTTGAAACCCCAGGCCTTCTGGCTGACGGCGGCAAAGGCCAGCCCGGGCGGCAGCATCAGGGCCTTCTGGGAGCCGGTAACCACCACGTCCAGGCCCCACTCGTCCATCGGCAGCTCAAAAACGCCGACGCCGGTGATGGCATCCACCACCAGGATGGTCTGGTCGTAGCCCCGGACGATGTCGGCGATCTCCTTTACCGGGTGTTTGACGCCGGTGGAGGTTTCGCTGGCCTGAACCAGCACGCCCCGGACGTCGCCCTCGCGGGCCAGGATGTCGGCAATCTGCCCCGGGTCCACCGCCGAGCCCCAGGGAACGTCGATGACGATGGTTTCCAGGCCGTAGCCCTGGGCGATCTGGCCCCAGCGCTCGCCGAATTTGCCGCCGTTGACGGTCACCACCTTGTCGCCAGGGGAGAACATGTTGGCCACCGTCCCCTCCATGGCGCCGGTGCCGGAGGAGGCAAATACCAGCACTTCCTCCCGGGTCTGAAAAAGATACTTGAGTCCTTCCCGCACCTCGGCGAAAACGGCCTTGTAGGCCGGGGCCCGGTGGTGAATGATGGGCAGGGACATGGCCTGCAGAACGCGCGGCGGCACCGGGGTCGGTCCCGGGGCCAGCAGATACTGTTTTTTCATCGCTTCAGCTCCCGAAAAATTTTTGTGGTCAAAACCAAGCTGTAATTATTAGAAAATTATC
>JAFDMG010000161.1 GCA_019306045.1 Deltaproteobacteria bacterium
CAAGCTCAGCAAGGCCTAACCAGAGGGAGTTGTGACCATGGCCAGAATGAAATTTCTCTGTGATGTGGAACGTTGTATAGATTGTAACGGCTGCGTGGTGGCCTGCAAGGAGGGCAATCAGGTGCCGGTGGGCATCAACCGCCGCAAGGTGGTCACTATCAATGCCGGCCAGCCGGGGGAGAAAAGCATCTCGGTTTCCTGCATGCACTGCGCCGACGCCCCGTGCATCGCCGTCTGCCCGGTGGACGCCATCTACCAGCGCGAGGACGGCATTGTCCTGGTCAACAAGGAGGCCTGCATCGGCTGCGGCTACTGTTTCATGGCCTGTCCCTTCGGGGCGCCCCAGTTTCCCAAGGGCAATGTTTTCGGCGCCCGGGGGGCGATGGACAAGTGCACTTACTGCGCCGGCGGGCCGGTGGAAACCTTCAGCGACCAGGAGCGGCGCCTCTACGGGCAGAACCGGATCGCCGAGGGCAAGGTTCCGCTCTGCGCCGCCATGTGCGCCACCAAGGCGCTGATGGCCGGCGACGGCGACGTGATTGCCGGCATCTACCGCCAGCGGGTCTTTGAGCGCGGCTCCGGGGCCAATGCCTGGGGCTGGAACAAAGCCTACAAGAAGTAATCGGGGTGGGCGACCGCCAGGCGGCCGGCGATCTGCCGCCGGCCGCCTGGCGGCCCGCAGCCTCCTGCAGGAAAGAAGGCAAGAAATGAGAAAAAATTGTTTGTCCTTCCTGGGTTTGACGCTGGGGCTGGTGGTGCTGGCCCTGGCCGCCGGCTGGTCGCCGGCCTGGGGACAGGCGGCCGGCAAAGCCGCGGTCAACCCGCTGATTGCCGATTTCCAGCGGATCATGGCGGCGGTGGTGACCGCCGACTGGCAGGGCAGCGGCCAGTTCTTCATCATGATGCAGCGGGTTTTTTCGCCGCTTTTCCTGGGGGTCCTGTTGGTAATGGTAGTGCTCTTTGCGGCTCACTATGTGTTGGTGGGGGCCAAGAACTTTGACCACGAGGGCGAAAAGGTATTTTACTACAGCATCCTTTGCCGGCTGGTGCACGCCTTGGCCGCCGCCTCGTTCACCATCCTGGTGTTTTCCGGCCTGCTGATCATTTTCGGCAAGGTGTTTCACGGCGGGGCGCTGGTGCGGACCGCCCGCTATTTCCACGCCCCGGCGGCGGTGGTTTTCGTGCCCGCGTCCCTGGTGCTCTTTTTGCTCTGGGTGAAAGACATGCTGCCGGCGGCCTACGATCTGGACTGGCTGCTGGTTTTTGGCGGCTACCTCAGCCGCAAGAAAATCACCGTGCCGGCCGGCAAGTTCAATCCCGGGCAGAAGTCATGGTTCTGGTTGGCGGTTGGCGGTGGCCTGGTAATGGCCTACACCGGCTACTACCTGTTCAGTTTCAGCGGCGACCTGCCCGCATTGCGGCTGGCGGCGGTGGTTCACAACCTGCTGGGCGTGGTGTTGCTGGCCATGTTCATGATTCACCTCTACATGGCCCTTTTTGCCGTCAAGGGGTCGCTGCAATCCATGTTGACCGGCTACAAGAGCGCCGAGGAAGTGGCGCAAATGCACAGCGAATACTGGCGCCGGCTCTCGTAAAAAAAGGTCGAGAGGTAATTTCCGCTTCCCGCCGCACGGTTGGCGGGCGGGATGCCAGTGTCTGCTGTTGGCGGATGAAGAAAGGTGTTGATAACAATACTAAAATTATTTAGATTATAGTTATTATTTATATGCTATTGTTTTAGTCGGGTATTGACGCCGTCGCCGGCCGGGGTACCGGCAGAGCGAGCGGCAAAACAGGGGAGCACGGGGAAAGATGAGAGCATCGGCGCGGGACGCGGGACGGCTGCCTGCCGGTCGCCGCTGGCTGGCCGGGATCGGCCGCTTTTACCTGGACGGCTTCCGCGGCATGCGTACCGGCAAAACCCTGTGGAAGATCATCATTGTCAAGTTGATCTTCTTTTTGCTGATCCTGAAGCTGTTTTTTCCTGATATTCTGCAAACCAATTTTCAGACCGACCGGCAGCGGGCCGCCCACGTGCTCGACAACCTGACCGGGTCGGTTGTCAGCTGTTCGCAAGGAGGAGAATAAATTGGCACCGATTGATTTCGCGCAGGTCGACTGGGCCCGGGCGCAATTCGCCCTGACCGCCATGTATCACTGGATTTTCGTGCCCCTGACCCTGGGGCTCTCCATCCTGGTCGCTTTTTTTGAAACCATCTATTACCGGACCGGTAAAGATGAGTGGCGGCGGCTGACCCGCTTCTGGATGACCCTGTTCGGCATCAACTTCGCCATCGGGGTGGCCACCGGCATCATCATGGAGTTCGAGTTCGGCACCAACTGGTCGAACTACTCCTGGATGGTCGGCGATATCTTCGGCGCCCCCCTGGCGGCGGAGGGGCTGTTCGCCTTTTTCCTCGAAACCACCTTTTTCGCCGTCATGTTTTTCGGCTGGAACCGGGTGTCGAAAAAATTTCACCTCTTCTCCACCTGGATGGTGGCTTTGGGCTCCAACCTGTCGGCTTTGTGGATCCTGGTGGCCAACGCCTGGATGCAGCACCCGGTGGGCATGCATTTCAATCCCGACACCGCCCGTTTCGAGATGAAAAATTTTTGGGAAATTCTCGGCTCGCCGGTGGCGGTCAGCCATTTTGTCCATACTACTAGTTCCGGCTTCCTGCTGGCGGCTCTGTTCGTGGTCAGCGTCAGCTGCTGGCTGCTGCTCAAGGGCCGCCACGTGGAGATGGCGAAGAAGAGTATCGCCGTGGCGGCGGTTTTCGGTTTCATCGCCGCTTCCTTTGTCGGCCTCACCGGCGACGAGTCGGCCTACACGGCGGCCCAGGTGCAGCCGATGAAGCTGGCCGCCATGGAAGGCCGCTACCAGGGCGGTTACAACGCGGCCATGATTGCCGCCGGCATCGTCAACGGCGACAAGCGGCCGGGGGACAGCCAGGATGAATTCAGGGCCGTGGTCAAGGTGCCGGGGATGCTGTCGATTCTCGCCAACCGCAAGATCGGCAGCTACGTTCCCGGCATCGACGACCTGGTCTACGGCAATCCCAAGCAGGGGATCGTCAGCGGCCGGGAGAAGATCGAACGGGGCCGGGAGGCCATCGCCCAGCTGGCCCGCTATAAAAAGGCAAAGGAAAAAGGCGACGAAGGGGTGGCGGCTGCGGCCCTGCAGGCTTTCCGGGCCCAGCAGGATTATCTCGGCTACGGCTATTTCAGCAAGCCCGAGGACCTGGTGCCCCCCGTACCGCTGGTTTTTTACAGTTTCCATATCATGGTCATGCTGGGGACCCTGTTCCCGGTGATTTTCCTGCTGGTGCTGCTTTTCCTCTACCAGCGGCGGCTGGCGGAGAGGAAATGGTTCCTGCGCCTGGGCTGCTGGGCGGTTTTTCTCGGCTACCTGGCCCAGCAGAGCGGCTGGGTGGTGGCCGAGGTCGGCCGCCAGCCCTGGGCCATCCAGGATCTGCTGCCGGTCTTCGTTGCCCGCTCCAACCTGACGGTGGGCACCGTCCAGACTACCTTTTTCATGTTCCTGGCGGTCTTCACCGTTCTGCTGGCGGCGGAGGTCGGCATCATGCTGAAACAGATCAAGACCGGGCCGGAGGGAGAATAAAATGGGAAGTTTGAGTTTGAGTCAGTTGCAGCATCTCTGGTGGCTGCTGGTTTCCGTGGTCGGGGCGCTGTTCATTTTCCTGACTTTCGTCCAGGGCGGCCAAAGCCTGCTTTTTTCCGTCGCCCGCACTGAAGAGGAAAAAACCCTGGTGATCAACTCCCTGGGCAAGAAATGGGAGTTGACCTTCACCACCCTGGTGCTTTTCGGCGGCGCCCTGTTTGCCGCTTTTCCCCTCTTTTACGCCACCAGTTTCGGCGGTGCCTACTGGGTCTGGATCCTGATCCTCTTTACTTTTATTCTCCAGGCGGTCAGCTACGAATACCGGCGGAAGCCCAACAACCTGCTCGGGGCCCGAACCTACGAGATTTTCCTGTTCATCAACGGCAGCCTGGGAATCATTCTCATCGGGGCCGCCATCGGCACTTTTTTCACCGGTTCCAATTTCAGCCTCAATGAATACAACCTGGTCACCTGGCACCATCCTCTGCGGGGTCTGGAGGCGGCCTTCAATCTCTTCAACCTCTCTTTCGGCCTCTTCCTGATGTTTGTCGCCCGGCTCCTCGGGGCCCTCTACCTGCATAACAACATCGACCAGCAGGCCATCCGGGAGCGGACCCGGAAGGCGGCCTTCAACAGCTTGCTTTGCTTACTGCCGTTCCTGCTCTACCTGCTTTTCTCCCTGGTGACCATGAA
>JAFDMG010000162.1 GCA_019306045.1 Deltaproteobacteria bacterium
TGATGAGGAACCCCCGGGCTCCCAGCTGCCGGGCCTTGAGAATGTCGTCGCGCTTCGCCCGGCTGGTGGTGATGATCACCGGGATCTGCCGCAGTTTCTCCTGTTCCTTGACATGCTGCAGGGCGATAAAATCGTCATAACCGGGCATCAGGGCCTCGGCGATGATCAGGCGGGGAATGTCCTGCTGCAGGGCGATGACCAGCTCCGCCATCGATTTGATGGTTTTGGGAACAAGGCCGAGACTGCTGACGGTCTGGGCGATATAGTTGGCTGATTCGTCATGGTGATCGATGACAAAAACATTCATCTGGAAAGTTCTCCCCGTTTTGTCTGGACTGCTTCCGGGGGCCGTCGGCGTGTGGCCGCGGACCCGGTTTTCTAATCGGCGCGGGCGCCGCAAAACTTGATGATTTCGTCACCGTGCCGCCGGTAATTGCCGCCGCCCCGCTGTCAGCCATTTGCGGGCGGGGGAGTGCGCCTGGCTGCCGGCGGCTCGGGGTGGTAAAAAGTTGCGGGCGGGGGGTTTTGGGCGTGTTGTCCCGGCGGCGCTGTCGGCGGAGGTCAAAAAAACCGGCGCCGGTAATCTTACCGGCACCGGTGGAAATAATCTGGTGCGGACTTCGCGGCCGGGATCAGTGACTTGACGCTGGGCAGCTGCCGGACCAGCTTTTTCACCTCGTTGACCTCGGCCATTTTGGCGGTCAGGTTTTCCGGGTTGCGCTGGGCCAGTTCGGGGACGGTGTCCACGCCGGCCGCTTCCAGGAGATCGGCGTACTGGGTGCTGATTCCCTTGATCCGCATCAGGTCGGCCCGGTTGATCCAGTTGAGAATCAGTTTTTCGCTGATCCCGGTTTTGGCGGCCAGTTCGCTCCGGCCTTTTTTGGTGCTGCCGGTTTCCAGCAGATTTTCCAGGGAAGTGATGCCGGCCTCGCTCAACTTGGCGGCATAGGCTTCGCCGATGCCTTCAATTTTGGTCAGGTTTGCCATTTTTTCTCTCCTTTGCCCTCGTGGTTGCAGCCATTGGTCGGCGGTTGCCGATGCCTTACCCTTTATAAAACGCCCAATTTCAACAGTTACCCGCAAAATGCGCTTTTTGTCAACTGAAATAAAACACTGTCATTGCTGCTGCCAGCAGAGGCAGAGATCGAGATTGTAGATGTCCGCCCGCCGCGGTTTGACGGCGAAGGTGGTGACCGGGTAATTTTCCCGCCGGTATTTTTCCGCCAGCAGGTCGATCTCCTCCTCCAGGGCGGCGTTGAGGTCTTCCAGTTCCTGCTCGACCCGCCTGACCTCTTCCTCCGCCAGGCGTACCTCTTCTTTCTGCCGCAGGACCCGCCCGGCGTTGCGAATGCCGCCGGCCGCCCGGGACAGGCTGGTGGCCGAGACCTTTTTGCGGCCCAGGAAGGCTCCCAGCACCGACATGCCGAAGGAGAGCACGGTGTCGGTGGTCCGGGCGGTGACGTCGGCCTTTTCCTTCTCCAGCTTCTTCAGGGCCCGCTGGTAGCGCCGCTGCAGCCGTTCTTCCCGGCGGCGGTACTTGTCTCGCAGCTTGTCCAGGGCCGCTTCCTTCTTCTCCTGCAGGGCGGCGGCCACCCGGGCCTGGAAAGCGGCCGGGCTCTCGCCGGGACTGGATTCCAGCTTCAGGGCCGGCTGGCGGTAGAGTTCGATCTGCCGCTGGCGGTAGAGGAAGTCGGCAAACTTCCTGGTTGCCGGTTTCAGGTCCCTGGCGGTGGCCAGGAAGGTCGGCAGGGGCCGGAAACGGCTGTCCTGCGGCGGCTTGGCAGCCAGGTCGGCGAGGGTCTCATCGTCGGCAGCCACGGCCCGGGCGAAGTCCGGCTGCTCGTCCCGGCTGTCCAGGAAAAGCTGCAGGGTGACGGTCTCCTCCTGGTCGATGTTTTTGCCGGGCCGGTAATAGCGCACGGTGCCGGTAGCCAGCAGGGTGGGGGTGAAAACGAGGCTTCCGCGGCCAAAGGGAGTCTGGTAGCTGAAAACGCTCCTGATTGCCTCCGCCACCAGGGGCGGCCGCTTGAGCAGGCCGTCGCCGTCGGGGTCGCCGGCGGCCGCCGGGGAGGCGGCCGGCGGCTCGGCGGCGGACGTGGCCGCCGCCAGCTGCTGTTTCCTGGCGGCCATCAGCCGCCGGATTTCCTCCCTGGTGATCGGTCCCCGCAGGTAGGAGAGCACCCAGCGGGTCTGGAAAACGACCGGCTGGTCTTTTTTGGCGCTCTTGTAGAGAAAGGTCCGGCTTTTGAGGTTGCCGAGCAGCTGCCGCAGCTCCTTTTTCCCCAGGGCCTGGTCGCCGCCGCTCACCAGTCCCCCCAGCACCCGCTCCTTGTCCTGCCGGGTCTGCAGGCGGCCGATGAACCAGCTGCCGATGTTGGCCAGGCCCTTGTAGTCCAGGTCCACCGGGTTCTGGGTGGCCAGCACGATGCCGACCCCATAGGCCCGGGCCTGTTTCAGCAGCAGGAGCATCGGTTCCTTGGCCGGGGGGTTGGCGGTGGCCGGGAAGAAGCCGAAAATTTCATCCATGTAGAGGATGGTGCGCAGGGACGAGGTGCCGGTCTGCCGCCGGAGCCAGTCGATGTAGCGGTTGAGAAACAGGGTGACGAAAAACATCCGCTGGCTGTCGTTCAAGTGGGCCAGGGAGAGGATGGTGACCCGGGCCCGGCCGTCGGGGGTGTAGAGCAGGTTCTGGATGTCCAGGGTTTCGCCGGTGGTCCAGGCGGCGAAGCCGGGGCTGGCGAGGACGTTGTTGAGCAGCATGGCCAGTTGCAGGCGGTCTTTCTGGGGGTAGAAGCTGGCCAGGGGCAGAACGCCGATTTTTTTGAATGGGGGGTTGGCCACCAGACCGATCAACTCCTCCAGGTCCAGGTTCTGTCCCTGGCGCCACTGGCGGCTGAAAATGGCAGCCAAGAGGAGGTATTCCCGGCTGTGAAGGGGGTCGGCGTCCACGTCCACCAGGGCCAGCAGGCTGGCCACCGTGGCGTTGACCAGGGCGGCGAAGGTGTCCGGGTCGTCAAGCACCTCCGGGTTCGGGGCGGCAAAATTGTTCAGCACCGAGAGGGGCAGGCCGGCGGTGCTCCCCGGCGTGTAAATGGTGAAGTCGGCGCCGTCGCGGAATTTGCGGATTCGCTCTCCATCCTGGTGCCAGCTTTCGAGGCCCGCCGCCCAGGTGCGGGCCGTTTCCCCGGCGTACTCCTCGACGCTCAGGCCCCGGTTGGCGGCCGCCCCGGCGTCGACCCAGGGGGCGAAATCCGCCGGCCGCAGCTCGGGAAAGGCCAGCAGGAGATTGCCCATGTCACCCTTGGGATCGATGATGATCGCCGGAATGTTGTCGATGGCCGCTTCCTCGATGATGCCGATTCCGAGGCCGGTCTTGCCGCTGCCGGTCATGCCGATGATCGCCGCGTGGGTGGTGAGATCCTTGCTCTTGTAGAGGAAAAGGTTGTCGGTCGGCTGGCCGCCGGCCGAATCCACCTCCTTGCCGAGGTAGAAAAGGCCGAGTTTCTCGTAGGCCGGGATGGTAGCGCTCATGGCAGCCTCCCTGGGAAAGGGGTTAAAGTTTGCCAGCCCGTGCCGGCCGGCATTAACGGTATTTCTGCCCCTGGTAGAGCAGCCAGCCGTCCGGATGGCGTCCCCGGGGGTCGTGGTGAGTCCAGTGCACGACGCCGCCCTGCCGGTTCCATTCGTATTCGCCGGCAAAAGCGATCTCCTGCCCCGGGGCCGGCTTTGCCACCCGCGGGGCCAGGTCGATGTTGTGGGCGATCAACACGGTGAGCCGGTCGTCCAAGCGGACGAGGAAACGCTGGTGGCGCCGACCGCGCCGGTCGTCGGGCAGGACCTTGACGATGACGCCCCGTCCCTGTACCTGGACATTGCTTTGCCGTTGTTGAAAAGCCTGGAGCAGGGCGTGGTTGCCGCCGACGGCCACGGGCCGGGGGCGGGAGTGGAAGAATTGACGGCCGCCCAGGTACAGCAGCACCAGGATGACGATGGGGAGGTATTTTTTCAGTTGCGGACGCGGCAAATTGTCAAACCTGCTGGAGGTTGTCCAGACCGTGACCGGTGCGGGGGAGGAAAAAATGGTGGCGGTGCAGGGATTTGAACCCCGGACACTACGGATATGAGCCGTATGCTCTGACCACCTGAGCTACACCGCCATAATCTGCTGGGAAAGACCTGAAAGAGGGCCGATATATAGCGATTATTTTTTCTTTTGTCAACCTGTTTTCCGCTGCCGGCCGGCTTCCCCGGTTAAAGCTGCAACAGGGCGAAAATCGAGGTGTCTCCCAGTTTCTGCCGGCCTCCAAGTTCCGTCAGCTCGGCCAGGAAGGCGCACTCGACCAGCTCGCCGCCGGTTTTGGCCACCAGCTTGATCACCGCCCCCACCGTGCCGCCGGTGGCCAGGATGTCGTCGGCGATCAGCACCCGCTGCCCGGGATTGATGGCATCCCGGTGGATCTCCAGGGTATCGGTGCCGTATTCCAGTGAATAGCTTTCCTTGTAGGTCATGTAGGGCAGTTTGCCGGGTTTGCGGACCAGGACAACGCCGGTGTTGAGCTTGTAGGCCAGGGCGGCACCCATGAGGAAGCCCCGGGCCTCGATGCCGACCACCACGTCGATTTTCCGGTCCAGGTAGCGGTGTCCCAGCAGGTCGACGGCCCGCTGGAAAGAGGCGGCGTCGGCCAGCAGGGTGGTGATGTCCTTGAACATGATCCCGGCCTTGGGAAAGTCGGGGATGTCGCGAATGGCTTTTTTCAGCTTGTCCATGCCTGCCTCGCTATGGCGCCCTGGCCCGGTTTCGTGGTTTTATAACTTGATTTTTTTGCCGCTGGCAAGGAGTTTTTTTGGCGGCGGCAACGATGCGGCCGGCAAAAACGTTGACAGGGAGAAAAGCGACGGTGTAAATACAGGGCAGTCGCCCCGGCCGCGCCGGCCGGGCTGCCGCTGTTGTCTGCAAGGAGAAAGTGTGTCGGCTGACAATAACTATTTGACCATTCTGCGATCCCGTTTTTCCCGTGCCGGCCTGCCGGCCTGCCGGCGTTTTTTCCCTTGGCGGTCGATCCTGCTGGTTGTTTTCCTGCTTTTTGCCGTGCTGCTGGTCGGCCGGTCCTGGCTGCGGCCAATGGCGGAAAAATCGGCGGCATCGGTGACCGTGGTTCCCGCCGTCGCCGGCGGTGGCGACGGGAAGCAGGCTGCCGCGGCTGATCTGTGCCTGGCAACCCTGTTTCCCGCCGGTTTTTTTGCCCGCCGGGAGGTGCCGCCCGCGTTTACGGCCGACTGCCGGGGCGAACCGGTCGAGGTTTCCCTGACCATCGAACCGGCGGTCCAGCAGCGGCTGAGTATTTTGCTGCGCCGCTACCGGCCCCTGGTGGGCGCCGGGGTGGTCCTCGACCCCGAGACTGGGGACGTGCTGGCCATGGCTTCCTACCAGCATCCGCAGCAGCCCCTGCCGCCGGTGCTGGCCCGGGGGCGGGACAATTTCTGTCTCTACGCC
>JAFDMG010000163.1 GCA_019306045.1 Deltaproteobacteria bacterium
GCGCGGGATGCCGCCGGCGTACTCGATGATCTTTTTCAAAGCCCCCTTGGTGAAAGTGCCCTTGAGGGTGCCGCCGGCCTTCTGCAGGCGAAAGCGGATATACTGCAGGCTTTCTGCCGGGGTCAGCGGCGCCAGCCGGGTGCGCACCGCCAGGCGCTGCTTCAGCTGCCGCAGCTCCCGGCGCTCCAGCAGGCTGTCAAGCTCCGGCTGGCCGACGAGGATGATCTGCAGCAGCTTGTCGCGGGTGGTTTCCAGGTTGGAGAGCATGCGCAGGTTCTCCAAGGTGCGCACCGGCATGTTCTGGGCCTCGTCGATGATCAGCACCACCGTCTGCCCCCGGCCGTAGAGGTCAATCAGGTGCCGGTGCAGCTGCTGCACCCGGCGGAACTGGTCGTTGGCCTCCGGCTCGAGGTCCAGCTCGGCGAAAATGATCTCCAGCAGATTGGCGAAGGTGATGTTGGCGTTGTAGACCAGGACGGTCTTCATCCCCGGGCCGCCGTACTTCTCGAGAAAAGTGCGGACAACAGTGGTCTTGCCGGTGCCCACCTCGCCGGTAACGGCGATGAAGCCCTTGCGGTTCTTCACCCCGTAGGCGATGGCCGCCAGGCTCTCCCGGTGGCTGGGACTCAGGAAAAAGAACCGGGGGTCCGGGGTGATGTGGAAAGGCTCGCCGTCGAGGCCGAAAAAGTCCTGGTACATGGATGCTCCTGCAGTTAATGGCAACGTCAACCAGCGCTGCCGGCCACTCTAGCACTCCGCCGGCATTATTTCAACTTGCGGCAGGAATCTCCTTTTCCTGAAATTATTTTTCGCCGCCGCCCCCTGTTGGCAATACCAGCCCCGACCCGGCCCAAAAATGACGGCAAAAAGTGGAAAAAGTTTACACAAATTGGGTAACTTTTTCGTCTTTTTTGACCCTTTTACCGTCATGGCCAATTTGCTTAGAAAACCCGCAAAAAAATCTGCAGTCATATCAATTGATTAGCAAAGACGAAATTTACCTGGCCCTGTTGGTCCGCTTCTTGCTTTACATACTGACAGGTTATCAGAGGTGGAATTTTTGTACATATTGCAGGCAACGACAACAACCAACTAAAAACATCGGGAAAGGAGGGATGGAGAAATTTACTTTCCACGGCGGGGGAAGAAACACGGATCTGTCAACGGCAACAACTTTAATTCAACGTAAGTACAAGCAATTTTACATTTTTAAATGACCAAAGGAGGTAGCAGATGAGAAGAAAAACATGGGCCATGCTGGCCGCGATTCTTTTCGTGGTCGCCATTGCCGGCAGTAGCTGGGCATTCAATTACAAGCCGATTTATCTCAACGTCGGCTCAGATTACAACGGTGACGGAGATACTTATACCGATGTTTTCACCCGGATGAAGTTTGAAGACATCACCGAAACCGTGTTTGATGGGCTGGTTCCCCTGGTAACCGGTCACTCGGCAACCTTCACCGACCACGGTGTCGCTGTGATTACCAAACTCGGCGTCTCGGATACCGTAACTTTAACCCAGGGACAAACCGAAAATATGGTTTTTACCGACACCGCCACTGGTGATACCATTTATGGCGATTGGGAAGTCACATTGGCCTGGAGCGGCCTGACGGGTACGATCACCAAAACCGACGACGACGAGTGGTCGGTAACCTATGATCCCGGCTCCACCATTGACCTTTGGTTTGATACCAGCCCCAATGCCAGCTATGATAACCTCCACTCCCTTGATCCCGATAACACCGTGGGTTATGATGACGGAGTGGTAAAATTGACGGCCCAGGTAACCTGGGGACAGGGATTTGCCGACGGTTTCGCCTCCGGCAATGTTTCCCGGTCGCTGGAGTTGCACTACGAAGTAACCAGCATAGCGGCTGACTTCATGTATCTTGAGAACGGTATCGACCTGTCAACCCTGGTTGGCAGCCCGGGCGTTATCGCCTTCGGCACCGAGGGAACCGATACTGACCGCACGGATTTCACCATGGCCCAAGATGGCCAAGGTAATTACTACAATATTCTGAACGCCGAGGGTGAAGGCACCCTGGGTGTCGACACCGTCCCCGAGCCCGCCACCCTGTTGCTGCTCGGCTGTGGTCTGCTGTTCGCCGGCTGTGGTCTCCGCCGCCGGAAGAAGAGCCTGTAGAACAGAACTATAACCACCAACCAGAAGAGGGAGCCGCTCGGCTCCCTTTTTTCATGCTCCCTGCAGCCCGTACTGCCGCCGGCAGTAATCCTGGAAAGCGGGCGGCATTTTCTCCCACAGGCAGCTGCGGGCGAGAAAATAATCAAGATCATCTTTGGGCAGGGCCCCAGCCAGGGCGAACTGCTTTTCCTGGTCGCCGATCGACTCGGTGATGAAAAATTTGTAGAGGTTGATTTCATCGGGAAAATCGCGGTAGGCCCGGCGCAGGCGCTCGGTGGCCACGGCGATCTCCAGCCGCTGGAGGATGGCCTGGACGTCGACAAACTTCGGGTAGGAGCGCAAGGGGCCATATTCCTCGAAAAGCAGGATCCGGGTATAAAAATCCGCGTGTTTCGGCCGAATAGAGATAATAATGTCGGTGCAGCCCCGACTGACGGCGTAGCGGAAAAGAAAGCGGTAAACGGCAAACAAGGTGTTCCGGGCCGGCAGGGCCGGCAGGGCCGCCAGGGAGCAGAACTCGGCCAGCCGGCGGCCTTCGCGGCGGAGAACATCCAGTTCCGGACGATATATGTCATCGCTGGGGAGGCCGCAGGCGGAATCGAAGACGATGCTGGCAGTGCAGGAGGGCCGACCGTCAAGATAGGCCATCACTACCCGGGTATCGTTGAGGATATGGTACGGAGTCAACCAGAAACCGTGGGGTTGCGGACTGATGATGCCGGCCTCCAGGTAGCGCTGGTGAGCCAGGCGGAAAGCTTCGGCATACTGATCGCGGCTGGTGGCAAAAACAATTTCCAGGTTCTGGTCGTGCAGGGACTCCGCCACCCGGGAAAGGGTCAAGCGGCGAAACCGCCACCAGCGGTCCGGTTTTTTATGCTTGACAACTGTCATGGCCCACCTCATCCTTATGGTTTAAACATCTTTTATCCCGTCCAGGAAAGGAAACCGCCAGATGAGCAGCAACCGCCCCCCCCAGCCCGACCCCGGCCATCTCCCGGCCGACCGGTGCGAGTTTCTCGCCGCGGCCTTCCAGTCCAACATCGGCATTATCAACCCGGCGGAGCAACAGAAACTGCACGAGGCCGTGGTGGCCATCCCCGGCCTGGGCGGCGTCGGCGGCACCCACCTGATCAGCCTGGTGCGGGCCGGGGTCGGCAATTTCAAACTCGCCGACTTCGACCGTTTTGAGCCCAAGAATATCAACCGCCGTCAACCCTTACCTCCACCTCACCCCTTACCACGAAGGGGTCACCGAAAACAACCTCGATGATTTCCTCGCCGGCTGCCAGGTGGTCCTGGACAGCATCGAATTTTTCGCCTTCGAGATTCGCCGGGCCCTCTACCGGGAAGCCCGGCGGCGGCGGATCCCGGTGGTCATCGCCGCCCCCCTGGGCTTCAGTTCCTGCCTGCTGGTCTTTCACCCGGAAAAAAGCCCGCCCTTCGATGAATATTTCGACATTCATCCCGGCCTCTCCGAGGTGGAAAAACTGCTCAAATTCGGCCTCGGCCTCGCTCCCCGGCCCACTTTCCTCAGCTACATGGATTTTGGCAGCATCGACCTGGGCGGCGGCCGCGGGCCGTCGAGCGGCATCGCCTGCTACCTCTGCAGCGCCATGGCCGCCATGGAAGCCGTCCGCATCATCCTGGGCCGGCCGGGCTTGCGGCCGGTGCCCTGCTACACCGCTTTCGACCCCTACCTGGCCAAACTGCGTCGTGGCCGCATGCCGGGCGGCAACCGCAACCCCTGGCAGAAACTGAAGTTCGCCATCCTGAAAAAACGCCTGGGGATTAATTAGCTGTTAGCTGTTAGCCGTTCCCGGGCCGCTACCGGCGCAGGCTGAGCAGGGCCGGCAGCACCAGCAGGTCGCAGACCAGGGCGTTGACCATGGTCACGGCACAGAGCAGGCCGAACTGGGCCGTGGGAATAAAGTTCGACCAGAGCAAAATACTGAAAGCCCCCACCAGCAGCAGCGAGGTGGTGGTCATCGGCACGCCTTTCCTGGCGATTGCCCGGACAACCGCCGGCCGGCGGCCGGCCCCGGCGGCCCTTTCCCGCTGGTACTGGTGCAGATAATGAATTGTATCGTCGACGGCGATGCCGATGGTAACCGCGGCAATGATCGCCGTGGCGGTGTTCAGGGGAATGCCCACCAGCCCCATGAGGCCGAGATTGAAAATAATCGGCAGAATATTGGGGACAATGGAGATGAAGCCGAGGGTAAAAGAACGGAAGACCATAAACAATACCGCAAAAATAATCAAAAATGCAACCAGTAAACTCTGTACCTGGCTGTCAACGATGTTCTTGATCAGCTTGTTGACCAGGAAAGTCTTGCCGGTCGCCCGGATCTCCAGGCCGGCATCCCGGCAGCGGGTGCGGACAAAATCCTGCAGGGCGTCGATATATTCTTTCAGCCGGCTGGAACGGTGCTCGCTAACCCGGGCGGAAAGCCGGGCCCAGCGGTAATCCCGATCGATGAAATTGTAGATTTCATCGCCGTCGTAGAGCAGCAGGTACTGGGCTGTCATCTCCCGGCTGGCCGGCAGCCGGTAAAAGCGTTCGTCCTCCCCGTGAAAAGCCCGGTTCATCTCCATGAGAAAACTGTTGACCGAGAGAATTTTGCCCACCGCCGGCCGCTGTTGCAGGAAATCGCTCACCGCCCCGATAACGGCCAGGTTGGCCGGCTCCTTGAAAGCGTCCGGGCGGCGGGCCCGGAAGGAAACCTCCAGGGTGTTGACGCCGCCCAGATAGCGGTCGACGAAAGCGGTGTCCCGGGCGATGCGGCTGCCGGCCCGGAAATATTCGATGACGTTGGTCTCGACCTTGACCCGGGTCGCCTGCCAGACGGCCCCGGCGGTAAGCAGCAGGGCCAGGCCGCAGATCAGCCAGCGGCCGCGGACGACCATCGGGGCCTGTTGCCGCAGCAGGCGGTCGAGAAAGCCATGGTGCCGGGAGCGTTCGGCGCTCCAGCCGGGCGACCGCTGGGTCCAGAGGATGCCCAGGGGAATAACCATCATCGTCAGGCAGTACTCGGCCAGCATGCCCCCGGCGGCGGCAAGGCCGAACTGGCGGATGGGGGGGATCTTGCTGACCACCAGGGAAAAGAAGCCTGCCGCGGTGGTAAAACTGGTGAGGAAACAGGGGGCGGCCAGCTGGCGCATGGCCCGCCGCAGCACCGGCAGCACCGTTTGCGGCGACCGCCGGTGCTGGAAAAAATCGGTAAACACGTGGATGCTGTCGGAGGCCGCCAGGGCCATCATCAGGGGCGGCAGAATGGCGGTCATCGGGCTCACCGAACCGCCATCCAGGTACAGCAGGGCCATGGCCACCAGCAGGCAGAGGGTGATGTTGACCATCGACCAGCAGACCGCCCACCAGTTGCGCAGGAAAAACCAGAAAAGAACGATGAGCAGCAGGGTGGTCAGGGGCAGGAACAGCAGCAGGTCCCAGGTCATGTAACTGCTCATGCCGACGTCGGTTACCAGCCAGCCGGCCAGGTGGAACTTTTCGTGGCGATAATTTACCCGGGGATCGGCCAGCAGTTTTCTGACCTTGCCGATCAGGCGGGCGTCATACTTTTCATCGCCGGGATGGGCCCGGGTGCGGAGAATGAAAAGGCCCGCCTGGCCGTCCGGCGATACCAGGTTGCCGGCAATCAGGGGATTAGCCAGGGCCCGCCGGCGGATGCGGGCGGCTTCTTCCCGATCGACCGGCAGGAACGCCACCAGGGGATGGATGTAGAAATCGTCCCGGGAGCCGACAATATCCTCGACATTGGTCAGGCTGACCACTTCCCTGACCTCGTCGATGTCCTCGAAAGCGGCCGTCAGGCGGTCGATGAACCGCAGGTAGGCGGGAGAAAAGATTTCCGGATTGCGGAAGGCAACCACCAGGAACTCGTCCTCGCCGAACTGTTCCTTGTAGCGGTTGTAAAAGGCCAGGTCGGGGTCATCCTCGATAATCAGGGATTCTATGGAGGTGTCCACCGGCAGGCGCAGCAAAAGAACGGTGCTGACCACGGCCACCAGTACCAGTAGAACCAGGATCAGCCGCGGACGGCCAAAAAGTAGTTCCAGGTAACCATCGAACAGCCTGCGCACGATTTTCCTGCCCCTCCCCGCGGCAACAATGACCAACCTGCCGCCGTTTCCCGGTCGGCGAGCCCGACAATCAGAAATTCCAGGTCATTTCGGTAAACATGACATCGTTGTCCCGGAAAACCCCGAGGTAGGTGTCCTCGTCGCCGCCGAAGAAACAGCAGCCGACCGTCAGCTCCAGGTCGGGAACCGGCTTGTAAACCAGCTTTGGTTTGAGGAAATAGCCGTTGTCGCTCAGGCTGCAGTGGTAGCGCAGGCTGGCTTCCAGGTCGCCGCGGCAGAAATTTTTGCGAAGCTCACCGTTGAGCGCCGTGTTGTGGTGCTTGAAATAGAGAATCTCATCGTCGTAGGAGTTGATGACCTGGTGGGCAAACTGCAGGTTGGCATACCAGTCGTCCATGCCGAGATAGTCGATGCCCAGGACATAGAAAAAAACCGGCTTGTCGGTGGAAAGCAGGCGGTCGGTCAGGAAGGGGCGCTGATCGACGTAGGAAACCTCGCCCCGGACGCCAAAAGTGTTCACCGTGGTTTCAAACTCGAAGCCCAGGGCCTGGCAGCGGTGGTAGTCAACCTCGATATCCTCTCCCAGGTGGAGGCGGCCGGCAAAGGCCCGGGCGACGTCGGCGGCCTTGAATGAACCGCCGAAGGTGGCACCCTGCAGCGGAAAGCTGGAAAAGTAAGGCTGCGTGTTCCAGCCGTAGAAATAGCTGGCCGCCAGGTCCACATCGCCGACGGTGGCCGCCAGCCGGGCCCCGTACTGGCCGTTGGCCAGGGTCCAGGCCGGGGTATCCTCGTCAACATCCAGGTCGGCGACGAAATCCCTGATCGCCGGCGGCAGGGGGTAGCGCAGCATATCCTGCTTGAAATGTTTGAAATAGGCCCAGTCACTGCCGAAATAATCCACCTCGTCGGCCTTGAAAAACGGCAGGTAGACCCCCTCCAGGGTCAGGGAATCAAGGAAATAACGGGCCCGGAGCATCCAGTCGGGCATTTTCCGCTCCTCGAGGTCGGGGATGACGAAAAGCCGCAGGTCCTGGTGGTTCAGATTGTCAACCGGGCTGATCTGGTCGGTTTTGCCCCAGCGGACGATCTGCTTGCCAAGACGCAGCTCCAGGGGACCTTTTTCCCAGTGCAGGAAAGATTCGTCCACGTGCAGGTCCAAATCGCTGGTGGCATTGCGGTTGCCGAACCAGAGGTAATCGGCCAGGAAGGCCAGCTGCAGGTAGGATCTGCC
>JAFDMG010000164.1 GCA_019306045.1 Deltaproteobacteria bacterium
CTCGGTCAGCTCAAACGGCACGATATCCAGCAACAGACACTCGATGCCGGCATTGGCCAGGTGAGCGGCGATGCCGGCTCCCATGACCCCCGCCCCGAGAACGGCGGCTTTCTTGATCTCGTATGGCATAACTTTCCCCTTTCTCACTGATTGACTGAATTAAACCCCGAAAGAATTGTCCAGCATCTGGACCGCTACCTTCTCCTCCATGGCAATGCTCCGGCAGCGGCTGCTGAGCCCCTGGAGAACGTGGACGGCAAAGAACCGGGCCGAGGCGATGCGGCCCTCGTAAAAGGCCACCTCGTCGTTTTTGCGACCCAGGGCCCGCTGGCCCGGCAGGTCGCCTTCCAGGCCGGCCTCCTGGTAAATGGCCGCCAGCTTGCCGGCCGCCACCAAGGCCCCCTGGAGCAGCTGCCAGCCGACGATCAGAGCCGAAAATGTTCAGGAAAGGCCGGGCGTTGATGATCGGGATCAGCATCCCGGCCCCGGCGCTCCAGTCGGCGAACTGTTTGGTCAGGCCGCCGACGGCCTCCAGGGCGCGGCCAAGCAGGCCGCCATATTTTTTGAGTTCTTCCCGCTCCTGGGCGGCGGCCGCGGTTTTGCCGATCTCCGCCAGCAGGTTCATCACGTGCCGGCCCTTGTTCTGGGCCAGCTTGCGGGCGATCAGGTCGAGGGCCTGGATGCCGTTGGTGCCCTCGTAGATGCAGGCGATCTTGGCGTCCCGCAGGTACTGCTCCACCGGGTATTCACTGCAGTAGCCGTAGCCGCCATAGACATCGATGGCCAGGGAGCAGATCTCAATCGCCTTGTCGGAACTGAAGGCCTTGCAGACCGGGGTCATCAACTCGGCGAAGCCGTGCCAGTACTCCCGGTCTTCCTCCGATTCCGCCACCGCCGCCCGGTCGATGCAGTAGCCGACGAAATAGTTCATCCCCCGCAGGCCCTCGACGTAAGCCTTCATCCACAACAGGGTGCGCCGGATGTCGGGATGCTCGATGATCGCCACCGGCTTGGCGGCCGGGTCGGCAAAATCCCAGATGGCCCGGCTCTGGATCCGCTCCCGGGCGTAGGCCAGGGCGTGCTCGTAGGCGGCGGTGGCATGGCCGAGGCCCTGGATGCCCACCGCCAGCCGCGCCTCGTTCATCATCTTGAACATGATCTTCATGCCGCCGCGCTCCTGGCCCAGCAGCTCGCCGATGCAGCCGTCCTCCTCGCCGAAATTGAGGGTGCAGGTGGCCGAACCTTTGATGCCCATCTTGTGCTCGATGTTGCCCGTCTTGACGTCGTTGGGCTCCCCGAGGCTGCCGTCGTCGTTGACCCTGATCTTGGGAACGATAAAAAGAGAGATGCCGGCGGTGCCGGGAGGGTCGCCCTCGATGCGGGCCAAGACGGCGTGCACGATGTTGTCCGTCAGGTCGTGATCGCCGGAAGAGATGAAACACTTGGTGCCGGTGATCCGGTAGCGGCCGTCGGGGAGGCGGACGGCCCTGGTTTTCAGGGCCCCAACGTCGCTGCCGGCCCCCGGCTCGGTGAGGCACATGGTGCCACCCCACTCGCCGCTGTACATTTTGTACATGTACTTCTGTTTCTGCTCCTCGGTGCCGTACTCCTCGATCAGGCCGGCGGCGCCCTCCGTCAGTCCCGGGTACATGCAGAAGGCGAAGTTGGCAGCCCCGAAAAGTTCATGGCAGGCCGAATAGACCACCAGCGGCATCCCCTGGCCGCCCACTTCGGGATCTTTGACGGCGCAGTTCCAGCCGGCCTCGCAAAACTTTTTGTAGGGGGCGTGGTAACAGGCCGGCGCCAGCACCTTGCCGTCCTCGAAACGGCAGCCTTCCCGGTCGCCCTCGGCGTAAGTCGGCAGGATCTCGTTGACCGCCATCTTCTCGGCCTCGCCCAGAATCATGTTGACATCCTCGACGGTGTAGTCGCGGTACTTCTCGCTGCTGAACAGCTGGTCAACGCCGATCTGCTCGAAAAGAATGAATTTCTGGTCCCTCATGTTTACCAGACCGTTGCCCATGGTTGCTCCTCCTCAAGTTGATTGAATTTACCGGGGAACCCGCTCCGGCCGCCGTGGTCCCCGCCAGCCAAATTTATCCCCAAGTTATCCCTTGTTGCCTGGACGCCTGATTGAGTGAACGTCCATTCATTGACGTGGTAAAAAAATTTCCGCCGCGCCGCCAAACATGGAATCCCCGCTCAGCCGGTTACCAACCCTCCCCGCAACAGCCGAAGGAAGCCCGGCACCTGGGCGGCCAGGGAAAATTTCTGGCCGCCGATCACCCAGCAGCTGACAATCTCGTCGAGGCTGCCGAAAACCATCTCCCGGGCAATTTTCGGGTCGATGGCGGCATCGAAACGGCCGCGGGCGATGCCGGCGGTGATGATCTCCTCGATCAGCCGGTAGTATTGACGCAGGGGCCCGGAAATGCCGCTGCGGATCTGCGGGCTCGACTGCCGCAGCTGGATCTGGAAAAAGTTGGCCAGCACCGGGTTCTGCTCGGAGTTTTCCAGGTGGAAACGCACCAGGGCGGCCAGCTGCTCCCAGGGATCGTCGCAACCGGCGATTTTTGCCCGGACCTCCTCCAGGTACCGGGACATCTTTTCCTGGAAAACGGAGATCAGGATATCTTCCTTGTTGGCAAAATAGAGGTAGATGGTGCCGTCGGCAATGCCGGCCCGGCGGGCGATCTTGGCCACCTGGCAATCGTGGTAGCCGTACTCGGCGAAAGCCTCCAGGGCGGCATCAATAATCGCCAGGTATTTCTCCCGCTTGCGGGGATCGCTGGCAATTTTGCTACTCTTCATAGAGGGCATCCAGTTGCTGCTGGTACTTGGCGGTGACGATCTTGCGGCGCAATTTCAGGGTCGGCGTCACTTCCTCGAGATCCATGGAAAAATTGTTGCCGAGGAGGACAAACTTCTTCACCTGCTCGTAGCCGGGAATGTCATGCTGCTCGTGCACCTGGCGGATCCGGTCCTCGATCAGGCGGACAATCAGCGGGTCGGCCACCAATTCATCGAAATCCTGGTAGAGGATGTCATGTTCGAGGGCATAGGCGGCCAAGAGTTCAAAATCGGGCACAATCAGGGCGGCGATGAACTTGCGCCGGTCGCCGTAAAGCATTACCTCGCTGATGTAGGGATCCATTTTCAGCAGGTTCTCCAGATGCTGGGGAGCAATGTTCTTGCCGCCGGCGGTGACGATCAGGTCTTTTTTGCGGTCGGTGATCTTCAGGTAGCCGTCGGCGTCGATCTCGCCGATATCGCCGGTGTGAAACCAGCCGTCGACAAAAGCTTCCCGGGTGGCTTCCGGGTTCCGGTAGTATCCCGGGCTGACATTGGGCCCCCGGGCGAGAATTTCACCGTCGGCGGCGATCTTGATTTCCACCCCCGGGATCGGCCGGCCGACGGTGCCAAAGCGCAGGTGGGCGGGCGTATTGACCGCCAGCACCGGCGAGGTCTCGGTCAGACCGTAGCCCTCGTAGATGGGATAACCGGTGGCATAAAAGAATTCGGCTATTTTCCGGGGCAGCGGCGCGCCGCCGGAAACGAAATATTTCATCCGCCCCCCCAGTTTTTCCCCCAGCTTGCTGAACACCAGTTTCCTGGCCAGACTCTGCTGCCAAGCCAGCCAGGCACCCGGCTTCCGGCCGGCGTCGTGGCAGGCGGCCAGCTGCTCGGCGACCCTGAACGACCAGGAAACGATCCGGCGGCGCAGCCCCTTGCTCTGCCGGGCGCCTTCCTGGATGCGGGTGTAAATTTTCTCATAAAGGCGGGGGACGCTGATCATCACCGTCGGACCGACTTCCACCATGTTGCCGGCCACGGCATCGATCGATTCGGCATAGGCAATGGTGGCCCCGGCGTAAATCATCAGGTAGTAGCCGGCCATCCTCTCCAGCACGTGGCTGAGGGGCAGGTGGGAAAGGGCAATGTCCTGGTGGCCGATGACATTGACAGAAGCCGTGGCGGCGCAGTTGCTGTAAAAGTTTTTGTGGGTCAGCATGACCCCTTTCGGGTCGCCGGTGGTCCCGGAAGTGTAAATGATGGTGGCCAGGTCGTCTTCGTCAATCTGGCCGCGGATCCCCTCCAGGCGGCCGGGATTGGCGGCCAGCCACTGCCGGCCGGTCTCCTGCAGTTCCGCCAGGGTCATCACCAGCTCGCCCCGGCGCAGTTCGGCCGGCACCTGGGCGGCAAAAACGATGATCTTCCGCAGCTGCGGACAGGACGCGGCCGCCTCCAGGGTCTTGCGGAGCTGGTCCACGGTGGAAACGAAAATGGTCGAGGCTTCGGAGTTGTTCATCAGGTAGGCCACCTGGGAGGCCTTGTTGGTGGGATAAACCGGCACGTCAACGGCGTGGCAGGAGAGAATGCCGAGATCGGCAAAAGACCACTCGGGGCAGTTTTCCGCCAGCAGGCCGATCCGTTCGCCCTGGCGGACGCCGAGAGCCAGCAGGCCGCCCGCCACCCGTTCCACTTCCCCGGCCCACTCTTTCCAGGAGATGTCGACGTAGCGGCCGGCTTTTTTGACCATCAACCCCCGCTCGTCGCCG
>JAFDMG010000165.1 GCA_019306045.1 Deltaproteobacteria bacterium
TATCCTACTGAACGACGGTTCAGTAAAAAAATTTTTTACTTGACTTTTACCTACTGGTCTTATAGTAATTAATTCACGAGAAGACAAAAAACAACCATTTGTTTTACTAAAGTTTTCCAGCGTTTACCCCCTGTCGGCGCGAAACGTTCTTTTCCGCGTCGGAAATAATGAAAAATAATCAAACACCTGCGGCCGTGCCAACGGCGGGGCGAAAGCCCGGCGGCCGCCAGCAACCTTTCATCAGATAAGCAGGCGAGTTTCACAAACAACAACATCTAGCGTAAAGGAGGGGTTTATGAGCGACAGTGGCGAACTCAAAAAAGTATATCCGGTACCGGAAGAGTTTCGGAAAAAGGCCTACATCAAGAGCCGGGAAGAGTACCAGAAGATGTACGACGAGTCCATCAACAACAACGACGCCTTCTGGGCCCGGGTCGCCGAAGAACAGGTAACCTGGTTCAAAAAATGGGACAAGGTGCAAGACTGGAAGTTCAGCAAGGACGAAGTCTACCTGAAATGGTTCATCGGCGGCAAGCTGAACGTCTCCTACAACTGCCTCGACCGGCACCTGGAAAAGCGCGGCGACCAGGTAGCCCTGATCTGGGAAGGCAACGAGCCCACGGAAGACAAGAAATTCACCTACAAGGAGCTGCACGAGCAGGTCTGTAAATTTGCCAACGTCCTGAAATCCCACGGCATCAAGAAAGGCGACAAGGTCACCATCTACCTGCCGATGATCCCCGAGCTGGTGGTCACCATGCTGGCCTGCACCCGCATCGGCGCCATCCACTCCATCGTCTTCGGCGGTTTCTCGGCCGACGCCCTCAAGGACCGGATTCAGGACTGTGAAGCCACCTACCTGATCTCCTGCAACGCCTACTACCGCGGCAAGAAACTGATCGACCAGAAGGCCAACGTCGACAAGGCCGTGGCCCAGTGCCCGACCATCAAGGCGGTGACCATCGTCAACCGGATTGAAGATTTCGACACGCCGATGGGCGACAAGGACCTCTGGTACCACGAGGAAATGGCCAAGGTCGACGCCAACTGCGAACCGGAATGGATGGACGCCGAGGATCCGCTGTTCTTCCTCTACACCTCCGGCTCCACCGGCAAACCGAAGGGGGTTATCCACACCACCGGCGGCTACCTGGTCTACACTTCCTTTACCCACAAATACATCTTTGACTACCATGACGGCGACATCTACTTCTGCGCCGCCGACATCGGCTGGGTAACCGGCCACAGCTACATCACCTACGGCCCCCTGTGCAACGGCGCCACCACGGTCATGTTCGAAGGCGTGCCGAACTACCCGGATGCGGGCCGCTACTGGGATATCATCGGCAAGCACAAGATCAACACCCTCTACACGGCGCCGACCGCCATCCGCGCCATCGCCGGCCAGGGCGACAAGTACGTCCTCGACCGTCTCGACAAGCTGGAAACCCTGACCCTGCTGGGCACCGTCGGCGAACCGATCAACCCGGAAGCCTGGAAGTGGTACTACGAGCTGCCCGGCCGGAGCAAATGCCCGATCGTCGACACCTGGTGGCAGACGGAAACCGGCGGCATCCTGATCACCGGCCTGCCCGGCGCCATCGACATGAAACCCGGCTACGCCACGACGCCGTTCTTCGGCTGCGCCCCGGAACTGCTCGATCCCTCCAGCGGCAAGGTCATTGAAGGCCCCGGCGAAGGCGCCCTCTGCATCAAGCGCCCCTGGCCCGGCCTGATGCGCGGCGTTTACGGCGATCCCGAACGGTTCAAGATGACCTATTTTGTCCAGTACGACGGCTACTACTTCACCGGTGACGGCGCCATGCGCGACGAGGACGGCGACTACCGGCTGATGGGCCGCATCGACGACGTCATCAACGTTTCCGGTCACCGGATGGGCACCGCCGAGGTGGAAAGCGCCCTGGTTCTTCATCCGCTGGTCGCCGAGGCTGCCGTCGTCGGCATGCCGCACGAACTCAAGGGGCAGGGCATCTACGCCTATGTCACCCTGAATGCCGGCGTCGAGGGCACCGACGAGCTGAAGAAAGAGCTCATCGCCCTGGTCCGCAAGGAGATCGGCCCGATCGCGACCCCGGATATGATCCAGTGGGCGCCGGCGCTGCCGAAAACCCGCTCCGGGAAGATCATGCGCCGCATCCTGCGGAAAATCGCCGCCAACGAAGTGGATCCCAAGGGTTTCGGGGACACCTCGACCCTGGCCGACCCCTCCGTGGTGCAGCAGCTGGTGGACAACCGGGAAAACCGCGGCTAGTCAGCTACTTTCAATCTCAAAAGCCAAGGAGCGGGCCGTCAAGGCCCGCTCCTTTTTTTGGCGGCCGTCACAGCCAGTGCCCGGTATGCTTTCGGCGTTGTTTTCAAATCGGCAGCCAGCCCTGGTTGACAGTAGGCACGCACTTAACCAGACAGCAGCGGTCGGCCTTAACGGCGGGGCAACGGCCTCAAACCCGGCGGTGGCCGGCTGGTTTTGCTTGACCCGCCGGCCAACAACCGTTAAATTCGCCGGTGCAGGCAAAAGCGGCTGCCGGCCCCCGCCCGGCAGCAAGACAGGCCCACGGAAAACTGACGCTTCGCCTGGGTGATTTTTTCCAACCAGCTAAGGAATCCCCACCATGTCCGACAACCAGGAAAACATCATCGGTTTCAGCTCCACCATCCCGGTGGAAATCCTGCTGGCAGCCGGGCGGCGTCCCTGCGATCTCAACAACCTGTTCATCACCGACCCGGGATCTCTGCAGCTGGTAGCCGCCGCCGAGGAAGCCGGCTTCCCGGCCACCAGCTGCGCCTGGATCAAGGGGATCTACGCCGCCGTACACCGGCACCGCCTGCGGCGGGTGATCGCCGTGGTCACCGGCGACTGCAGCAGCACCCATGCCCTGGCCGAAGTCCTGGCCCACGACGGCATCGAGGTCATTCCTTTCGGTTTTCCCCTGGACCGGCAGCCGGCCGCCATGTCCGCCGCCCTGGAACAGCTGGCCGCCCGGCTGGGGGTTTCCCTGGCGGCCGCCGAAGAGGAGCGCCGGCAGCTGCTGCCCGTCCGCCGGCAACTGGCCGAGCTGGACCGGCTCACCTGGGAGGAAAACCTGGTCAGCGGCGAGGAAAACCACCGCTGGCTGGTGGCCGCCAGCGATTTCAACGGCGACCCGGAACGCTTTGCCGCCGAACTGGACGATTTCCTGGCGCTGGCTGCCGCCCGCCCGCCCCGGCCGGCAGCCGTCCGCCTGGGAATTATCGGCGTCCCAACCATCTGCGGCAACCTTTACCAGGAGCTGGAAAACCTGGGGGCGGCGGTGGTCTTCAACGAGGTGCAGCGCCAGTTCAGCATGCCCGGGCCGGCTGACCGCGACCTCTGCCGCCAGTACCTTGACTATACCTACCCCTACCCGGTGGCCGGCCGGGTGGCCGACATCCGCCGGGAGGCCGCCCGGCGCCGGCTGGACGGCCTCATCCACTACGTCCAGTCCTTCTGCTTCCGGCAGATCGAGGACATCATCGTCAAGCGGGAGCTGGACCTGCCGGTACTGACCCTGGAAGCCGACCGGCCGGGCCCCGTCGACGGCCGTACTCTCACCCGCCTGGAAACCTTCGTCGAAATGCTGCGGGCCCGCCGGTCCCGGCGGCCAAACGTCAATAAATCCGCCCCGGCTGTCCGGCTTTCTGACGGCGGCCGCCGTGATGGCAGCCAGCCTTTCTGACTTCTCTCCGATGCCAATCCGAAAAATATAGCAATAAATTCCTGTAGTTGCGGCAATCAGTCGCCAGCAGAAATGAAGCAGAACTATCTGGCACGCTCATTGCAACCAACAGCTGTGGGTATACCACCAGCAACCACCAGCCATCAGCAGACGGATTAGCAAAATGCTGCAGGAAATCAAGGAAATCTGGGCCGCCGGGCGCCAAAGCCTCATCGCCGCCCTGTCGCCGCTGGCCCTGGCCGCCGGCTGGCGGCCGCTGTTCTCGACGGCCTATCCCGGCTACGAGGTCGACAAAAAGGAGCTCGAACACCAGCGGCTGTCGCTGTTTACTCCTGCGGCCGAGGGCAAGGTGCTCGATCTTTTCCAAAACTTTTTTGACTCCCTGGCCGAGGCCGACGATGAAACCCTGCTGCCGGTCTGCGGCCAGCACCTGGTGCAGCTGGCCGGGGCCCGGGCGGTGTTTTTCGCCGTTGCCGACGGCCGCCAGCTG
>JAFDMG010000166.1 GCA_019306045.1 Deltaproteobacteria bacterium
AATGGCTGCCGGGATGAAGATTGCCTATCTGCTGGAAACCACCGGTCTGTGCGGCGGCGTCAAAGTGGTTTTCAACCATGTCCGGGCTTTGAATGAGCTGGGAGAAGAGGCCGCGGTGCTGGCACGGGAGCCGTATCCGGACTGGTTGACGTTCCAGGTCCCTTTCCGTCAGGTCGCCTCCGCGGCCGGCTTTGCCGCTCCGGAGTTGACGGATTATGAAATCGTGGTGGCCACCAGTCCGCTGCACCTGGTGTCGGTATATGCGGAGATGCAGGGTGCCGGCCGCGGGGGACGGCTGGTCCATTTTGTTCAGGGATACGAGGGTGATTACCCGGAAGCCGAGCCGTTCCAGGAGTTGATCGACAGTGCTTACCGCCTGCCGGTGCCCCGGGTGACCCTGACCCCGGAGCTGGCTGCCAGGCTGCGGACCCGTTATCCTCGGGCCAGATTCGCCTGTTGCGGCCAGGGACTGGAAGGGGAGCTTTTCCACCCGGCCGCGGACCTGGAGGCAACGGCCGGCTTGCCGTTTGCCGATCGGCTGGTGGTCGTGGGCCCCCTGGACATTTCGATTAAAAAAATCCCTTTGGCTCTGGAAGCCTACCGCCTGGCGGCGGCCGAACGGCCGGAGCTCAAATTGATCCGGGTTTCGTCAGTGGATACCCGCGAGCGGGAGCTGGCCCTGGCGGGCGCCATTGCCGAATATCATGTGCGGTTGCTTCCCGCGCAGGTGGCGGCCCTGTTCCGGCGGCCGGGGAGCCTTTTTCTCTCCTCGTCTTCTGCCGCCGAGGGGTTTGGCCTGCCGGCCCTGGAAGCCCTGGCCTGCGGCCTGCCGGCCGTGCTGACGGACATCCCCAGCTACCGGGCTTTCGGCGGCCCCGGCGGGGTGGCCGACTACGCTTTTTTTGTGCCTGCAGGTGATGTTCAGGCCATGGCCGCGGCCGTTTTGCGCCTGGCCGCTGATCGGAGACTCAGAAAAAAGCTGGCCGCCCGGGGATGCCAGGTTGCCGGTGGCTATTCTTACGAGAAAGTAGCGGCCAGGATGAAGGAGTTTTTTCAATGGGTGTGCCGGAGCTGATCTATCCCCGGGAAATTATTCTGGAAGTAACCAACCGTTGCAACCTGGCCTGCCGTTTTTGCCATTTTCACGGCCAGGAGGCGCGGCGGACCCGGCCGCTGGGTTCCATGGCCCGGGCGACGTGGGAGAAGGTGCTGGCCGAGATCAGCGGCTGGTCGCAGCCCTGCATGCTGTTGACCCACGGTGCCGGCGAGCCGCTGCTCTACCCGGAACTGGAAGATCTGCTGCGCAGAGCGGTGGCCATTCCCCATCTGAGCGTTGGCTTCATGACCAATGGCATGCTGCTGACACCGGCGGTTTCCCGCTGGCTGGTGGACCTGCCGCTGGATTACCTGGCTCTGAGCATCGACGGGGTCAAGCCGGCGACCAACGATTATTTTCGCCGGCATGCCGATTTGCGGCTGATCGAGGAAAATGTCCGGCATTTGATCGAGATAAAAGCGGCCGCAGCCTCGGCAAAGCCTGTTTTGAGTTTCAACATGGTGGGCTACGAAGAGATTCTCGACCAGGAAAGGGAATACGTGGCCCGCTGGCTGCCCCACGCCGACCAGGTGTCGGTGGCCACTTTTCGGCCGGTGGGCTCGCGCCGACTCTGGGCACCGGCACAGGCGCCGTCTTTTACCCCCTGCCGGCTGCTCTATCAGCAGCTGGTGGTGGCCTGGAATGGTGACGTGGGACTATGCTGCGAAGATATAAATCTCGAGGTTCCCCTGGGCAATGTCGTTGAGGATGGCCTGCTGGCCGTTTTCAACCACAGCGAGACCCTGCGGCGTTATCGCCGGGCCCATGAAGAAGGGAAGCTGGCCGGTTTGCGCTTGTGTGCCGACTGCCATGTCTGGGGCGGCGGCGTGGTCTGCCAGGAACAGGAACTGGAAATCGGAGGTTTGCGGGTTCATGAAATCAGCTCCCCTGCCGGCCGGACCTACCGCCGGGCTGGATGTCATCTGGTTTAAGCAGCCGCCGCCGGCGATTGCCGAATACCAGTTTTCTTACGAATTCTGCCGGAAAACCAGCAGAAAACTGTGTGGCCGGGAACTGGCACCGGCTTCCTGGACCGAGGTGGAAATCGATCGCCCTCTGGGCAGGGTGCTGGCCCGGCTGGCCGGCGACCGGGTGCTGCTGGTTTTTCACCCGGAAGCGGTGCTGGCCCCGGCGGCGATTGAACACCTGCTGGCCAGCCTGGCGGATCATGAGGCGGTGGTGCCGGTCTTCAACGGCGCCCCCAGTCCCGGCCAGGCGGCAGTATTGCCGGCCGCCTATCTCAACCTGGCTACTTACCTCGAGGTGGCCGCCCTGGTGGCCGCCCGGCAGCCGCCCGCAGCCGAGGAGCTGGCCGACCCGGATCTTTCCTGCGTGCTGTTGCCGCGGGAGCTGCTGGCTTCGCTGTGGGAGCCGGAACTTGCCGGCGAACAGCTGTATGAGCGCCTGGCCGGTCGCCGGATCATGGTGGACCGGGGTGCCTTGATCCACGTCTTTGGCAATTCCTACAGCGCCGAGCGGCTGGACCTGGCTGAACTGGTGCCGGCCGCCGCCCGGCGGGTGCTCGACGTCGGCTGTGCCCGCGGCGGCTTTGGCGCCCTCCTCCGCCGGCTGCGGCCGGACGTGGAGCTCATCGGGGTGGAGATGAATGCGGTCATGGCCGCCGATGCCGCTCCCCATTATGACCGGCTGGTTACCTCCCGGGTGGAGGACGCCGACTTTTCCCGGTGTTTTGATCACATTAATTGCGGGGATGTTATTGAACATTTGGATGATCCCTGGCGGATGTTGCGGGTTTTCCGTGATTTGCTGGTTCCAGACGGCACCCTGGTGATCAGCCTGCCCAATGCCGGCCACTGGACGATTGTCCGGGACCTGGCCCGGGGAGAATTTCTTTATCTGCCCCTGGGGTTGCAGTGTATTACCCATCTCCGCTGGTTTACCGAAACGTCAATTAAAGAGGCGCTCGAGGAAGCCGGTTTTACCGTCGATGTTTTCCGCCGGGAGCAGCTGCCGCCAACCCCGTCGGGAGAGCGGTTCATTGATGATCTCTGCCGCCTGGGCCATGGTGAACGTACTTCTCTGCTGACCAACCAGATTACCCTGAGAGCCGTCAGAGGACAGTCATGATTGATTGTGTGGTCGTCAATTATCATACCGCCGCCCTGCTGCCGGGCCTGCTGGACGATCTTTTGGGCGAACCGGCGGTGGCCGGGGTGGTCGTGGTTGACAACAGCGGCGAACTGGAGCCGGCGATGTTTGCCGATCGGCAGCGGGTTCTGCTGCTGCGGCCAGGGAGCAACCTGGGTTTTGCCGCCGCTGTCAATCTGGCGGTCCCGCACCTGACCAGCGAATACGTGCTGCTGGTCAACCCGGATATCCGCCTGTTTCCGGGCTGCCTTCCCGCTTTGCTGGCCGCGGCCCGGGATTCTGGCGCGGTGCTGACGGGGCCGCGCTTCTATTGGGACGCCGGGAAGAGATTCCGGCTGCCCCCCAGCCTGGGGGCCTGTGGCTGGCTGGATTTTGCCCAGGAGGCGGCCGCCCGCAGCCGTCTCGATGCCGAACATCTGTCGTTTTATTGGCAGCTGCGTTTTGCCCGCTTTTGGGAACAGGAGGAGCCTTTCGCCGAACCTTTTCTTTCCGGCGCCTGCCTGCTGGTGGACCGGCCATGGGCTCTGGGCCATGATGGCCCCTTGCTTGATCCCCGGTTTTTCCTCTATTATGAGGACACTGATCTTTCCTCCCGGGCCGCTTTTGCCGGCCGTCTGCAGCTTTGCGTACCGGCCGCCGAAGCCCTGCATTACTACGACCAGTCGCCGCCGCCCGGCAAGAGCAAGGCGGCGCTGATGGTTGCCGCGCACGAGCGGTTCAAGGAAAAATATTATCCCGGCATGGAGTGGAGTTTTGCCGCTTCGGGGGCTGCCTGGCAGCCGGTTGCGGAGGATCTGGGGGAGCTGCAAGTGCCTCCCGTTCTTTCCCCGGCCGGCGTTGGCAACGACCGGGGGTATTTTGAGATCGGCATCAACCCGGTTTTTGTTCCTTGTGCCCAGGCGGTGCTGGCCCCGGGCGAGGTGCCGGTCATCCCCCCGGAATTGTGGGCGCGGCAGGCGCCGGGAATCTATTATGGGCGCCTCCGTGACTCCC
>JAFDMG010000167.1 GCA_019306045.1 Deltaproteobacteria bacterium
GAGGAAAGCAAACACCGGCCCCTGCACCGCCTGCTTTTCGGCCTCGGCATCCGTCACGTGGGCGAACACCTGGCCACCGTGCTGGCGACCGAGTTTCCCCGCATCCTCGAGCAGCCGCCCAGTGAGGAGGAACTGCTGGCCATCAGGGAGATCGGCCCCCGGATCGCCGCCAGCGTGGTGGAATTCTTCCGGGAGGAACGCAACCTCCGGGTGCTGGAAAAGCTGCGCCGCTGCGGGGTAGAGCCGGAAATACCGACCCCGGCGCCTCAGGCCCGGCCCCTGGCCGGCAAAACCATCGTCATCACCGGCACCCTCTCCCGCCCCCGGCAGGAGATCAAGGAGATGCTGACCGCCGCCGGGGCCCACGTCGCCGGCAGCGTCAGTCGCGCCACCGACTACCTGCTGGCCGGCAGCCAACCGGGCAGCAAACTGGAAAAAGCCAGGAAACTGGGAGTGCGGGTGCTCGACGAGGCCGAACTGGCGGCACTGCTGCCGCCGGCGGCCGGCGGCGAAAACCACCCTGCCGCCGGCAACCCGGCAGGAACGGCGACCCCATGAGCCGCGGCCGCCGCACCGGCGACGACCATACGGAAGAAACAGCGATGAAAAATAAGCGGACCCTGCCGGACGAACAGTTTTTCCGGCGTTTCGCCGAACTCAGCCACACCTGGGAATCATGGTCGGGACCGGACGGCAGCTACCTGTACGTCACCCCCGCCTGCCGGCAGATCAGCGGCTACACCCCGGAAGACTTCTACCGGGACCGCCGGCTGATGGAGAAGATCATTCATCCCGACCACCTGAAAAGCTGGCGGCGGCACCTGGAGAACATCAGCGATCGCGGAGAACACCTCCCCATCGATTTCCCCATCGTCACCAAGGGCGGCGGCCACAAATGGATCAGCCATGCCTGCCGGCCGGTTGTCGACGGGGACGGCCGCCTGCTGGGGATTCGCAGCAGCAACTTCGATATCACGGCCCGCAAGGAAACCGAGAAGGCCCTAGAACAGGCCGCCCGCATCGACCCCTTGACCGGCCTGCTCAACCGCCGGGCCTTCATGATGCGCCTGAAAGAGGAAAAGATCCGCTTCCTGCGCAGCGGCCGGCCCTTCTGCCTGGTAATGGTGGACATTGACCATTTCAAGAAAATCAACGATTCCTTCGGCCACAACGCCGGCGACGAAATCCTCCGGAAGATCGCCCAGTTGATCAGCAACTCGCTCCGCTCCCAGGATGCCGTCAGCCGCTGGGGCGGGGAAGAATTTCTCCTCCTGCTGCCGGAAACCGGCCTGGCCGGCGGCCGGCACGCGGCCGAAAAACTGCGGCGCCTGATCAGCGAGTACCAATTCCCCGGCGGTGAACAGCCCTTGCGGGTCACCATCAGCCTGGGGGTGGCCGCCTACCAGGGCGACCTGAGCCTCGATGCCTGCCTGAAAAAGGTGGACGACAACCTCTACCTGGCTAAAAAACGGGGGCGGAACCTGGTGGTGGCCGGCTGAACGGCCGGCACCAGGGAAGTGGACAAGAATCTCAGTTGTCGAGAGCGGCGGGGGAAAAAAGTTCCCGGCCCTGCAGAATCCGAATCAGCCGGGCGGTGCGCATCACCTCCCGGTGCCTGATGTTGACCAGGGCATAATCGAGACCGGCGGCCGCGGCCATGGCCAAAAAAACCGTTTCCGCCTCCTGGCGGATCCGCCGGCCGGTGGAGCGGGTGGCGATGTTTGACAGGCCGACGACGGTGGCCGGCGCCGCCGGCACCGCCTCCGGCAGCAATTGCAGAAAACGGATGATCTCCCGGCTGTGGAGATGACCGTCCTCCCAGCCCAGGGGCACGACCACCGGGTCGACAAGCAGCCGGTCCGGGGTGATGCCGGCCTCTTCCAGGCGGGCAAGGCTGTCCAGCACGGCCAGCAGCCGTTCTTCCGCCGCCAGGGGAATCCGGGGGCTCATGAGCAGCAACACCAGCCGGCAGTTTTCGTCGCGGCTGACGAGGGGCAAGACCAGCTCCCACTTTTCCTCTTCCAGGGAAAGGGCGTTGACGATCGCCGGCCGCTGCTGCTCGGCGGCCAGCTGCAGACCGACGGCCAGGGCCTCGCCGCAGGTGGTGTCGAGACTGACGGCCACTGTCGCCGGCAGGGGCGCGAAAATCTCGGCCAGCAGGAATTCCATGTACGCCGGCGCCCGGCGGCGGTGACTGCCGACATTGAGATCGAAAATTTCCACCCCGGCCTGTCGACCGGACTGCACCAGCTCCCGCAAGGGGCCCGGCCGCCTTTCTTCCAGGGCGGCGGCCACCGTCGGCGCCATGATATTGAGGTTTTCAGCAATCAGCTTCACAACCAGCTACAAAACGGAGGTTCAACATGAATTTTTCTGCAACTGAAAAGCGGGCCGGCGCGGGCCGGCGGCTGGCGGCAGCGCTGGCACTCGCCATCCTGCTGCTGGCCGGCGCCGGACCGGCCGCTGCCGCGGCCCCGGGGATTTCCCAAACCTTTGCCTACGACGAACTGGACGCCAGCATCACCGGCACGGCCACCGCCGTCGGCCCGGACGCCCCCCTGATAATCAAGGGGACGCTGAAAAACAACGCTCCGGAAATGATGATGGACATGGACCTCTACCTGACGGTCAAGCGGGCGTCGGGCCGCCAGGAAAGGAAAAAGCGGGTCTTTCTCGGCTTCGTGGACCAGGATGAGCAGACCGATTTCCGCGTCACCGCCCCCGCCGCCGGCACCATTTCCGGCTTCCAGCTCGACTTCATCTACCAGATCGGGGAACCTTTCGATGAACTCGCTCCCAGCTACATCACCATCAAAGTGAAAATGGGCGACCAGGGGGAAAAGACGCCTACTTCTGGTGCGGCACCAGGCAAATGAAGGTCATGCCCTCGTCGCCGGCCCGGAAATTGTGGCTGACGCCGGGGGGCACGAAAACCACGTCCTGCGGCTTCAGCTTCTCTTCCTGGCCTTCGACGGTCAGGATGCCGCCGCCGGCGAGGATAAAAACCTCGTGCTCCCAGGGATGTTCATGGTAGGGGGTGCTGCCGCCGGCCTCCAGTTCGAAAATCCGCATGGCAAAATTCGGCGCCCCGTCCGCCTCGCTGATTACCCAGCGGACGCTGACGCCCTGGGCGCCGGCCATGGTTACCGGTTCCAGCGGCACCTCGGTATAGTGGACATGCTTCATCTTTTCCTCCTCGCGGTTTAATCTTTTCCCGGCCGGAGTTGGCCGGCGGCGGCAAGCGCGGCCGGCCGCCGCTCCGGCGGGGTCACGGCATTGCCGTCAGTCTTCCAGCTGGGCCAGGCAGCGCGGGCAGATGCCCGGATGGGCGGCGCTTGCCGGGGTCAACTGCCGGTCGTAGCGCCAGCAGCGCTGGCACTTCTCTCCCGCGGCCGGGCTCACGGTCACCAACAGGTCCGGCATTTCCTCCCCTTCACCCGGCTCCCCCGCCTCCAGCTCGCCGATCTCCACCTGGGAAACAATGAAGATATCCGCCAGCTGCTCCCGGTAGCTTTCAAGGAGTTCCCGCACCCGCCCCCGGGCCTGCAGAGTCAGGCGGGCATCGAGGGACAGGCCGATCTGCTTGTCCCGGCGGGCGGCTTCCAGCTTTTTCAGCACCGCCCGGCGAATCGCCAGCAGCTCTTCCCAGACCGCCGCCAGGGCTTCATCCCGGAACCGGGGCGGCAGGGCGGGAAAATCGACCGCAAAAACATTGTCGGCCGGCCGTTCGCCGGGCAGGTGCTGCCAGGCTTCATCGGCGGTGAACGACATGATCGGGGCGCAGAGGCGCACCATGGCGTCGGCCAGCAGGTACAGGGCCGTCTGGGTCGAACGCCGGGCGGCAGCCGCCGGCTTGAGAATGTACAGCCGGTCCTTGACCACGTCCAGGTAGAAGCCGCTCAGGGTGACGACGCAGAAATTGTGCACGGCGTGGTAGATGGTGTGGAACTCGTAATCCTCGTAGGCGGCCGTCACTTTCTCCTGCAGCAGGGCCAGCTGGTGCAGGGCCCAGCGGTCCAGCTCGGCCATTTTTTCGTAGGGCACCTGGTCGACGGCGGGATCGAAATCGTAGAGATTGGCGAGCAGGAAGCGGATGGTGTTGCGAATCCGCCGGTAGGCCTCCACCAGCCGGGAAAGGATTTCCGG
>JAFDMG010000168.1 GCA_019306045.1 Deltaproteobacteria bacterium
GATCGGCGGCAACAAAAGAGCGCTGGACAAGCTCCAGGCGGCCGGCGGCCGCGAGCTGCCGCAAATCCGCCGTCACCTTTTCAGCCACGACCCGCACCCGGGCGCCGGCGGCCAGCAGGCCGGCAACCTTGCGGGCCGCCACCGGACCGCCGCCGACCACCAGGCACGGCCGGTCCTGCAGCAGCAGATTTACCGGATAAATGGTCGCGGCCCCATTGTCGATCATGGCTCCTCCTCGGCCGCCAGCGGCCAGGCGGCCTGCAGCTCTCCGGCCGGGGAGTAGAGCCGCACTTCGCCGCGGCCGGGGGCAAACCAGCGGCTGATCTGCGCCGCCGCCCGGCGGCCGACAACTGCCAGCACCCGGGTCCGCAGGGGCGGCGGCAAATAGCCGAGGGCTTCCCGGACGCTGCGGCTGGCGGCACACCGGGCCAGCACCTCCCCGCTCCCTCCCTGCCCGGCCACCACCCGGACCAGGTCGTCACAGGTCAGGGAAACCGTATGGGCGTGGGTGTAGGGAAAGCCCTGGGCATACTTGTAAAGCTTGCCGGCCATGCAGGCGACGATCACCCGCCGGATCCCCATGCCGGCCGCCAGTTCCAGGGATTCGGCGATAAAGTCCCCGATGCGAATAAAAGCCGTTGCCGGCAGGGCGGGGAAATCCCGAACCGCCGCCTTGTGGGTCCGGCCGCCGGTGGCCAGAACTACGGTCGTGCCGCCGGCCGCCGCCACCCCCCGGAGCAGCACCTTGATGGTGGCCAGGTAGGCGGCGTGGGAATAAGGCACCACGATGCCGGATGTGCCAAGGATGGAGATGCCGCCCACCACCCCCAGCACCGGGTTCAGGGTCCGCTTGCCAATCTCCTCGCCGCCGTCGGCGCTGATCTCCACCAGGATGCCGGCCGGCCGGCGGCCGAAACCGGCGGCCGCCAGGTTGGCGACCAGCATCTGCCGGGGCACCGGGTTGATGGCCCATTTTCCCGGCGGCACTTCCAGCCCCGGCCGGGTCACCCGACCGACGCCGCGGCCGGCCCGCAGGACGATTTCCCCGCTGCCGCAGGGAAGGACAAAATCCTCCGGCGCCGCCGGCGCCCCCGGCCGGCGGCAGCGCACCCGGGCGCGGATGACGATGCCGTTGGTGACATCCGGATCGTCGCCGGCCTCCTTGCACACCCAGGCCCGCGCCTCGTTCCGCGCCAGTTCCATCCCGGCCAGCGGCAGCCGGCGCCGCTTGCCGTCGGGGAAAACGAGCGTCAGGCTCTTTCCCGGCCGGCGGCCGGCCAGCAGCCGCCAGGCGGCGGTGGCAGCGGCGGCGGCACAGGCGCCGGTGGCAAAGCCCCGGCGCAGCTTTTTCCTCCCCGCTGCGCCCACGCCGGTTTACAGCTCCTCCCCGCTTTCCATGATGGCGTGCAGGGTGGCCACCGCCAGGGGACTGCCGCCCCGGCGGCCGGCCAGGACCACATGGGGAATGTCGGTGGCCAGCAGCAGCTCCTTGGCCTCCTCCACGTGGACGAAACCCACCGGCATGCCGATGACCAGCCGCGGCCTGATGCCGGCGGTCACCGCCAGCCGGACGATGCCGGCCAGAGCCAGGGGGGCATTGCCCACCAGCACGATGGCCCCCGGCAGGATCTCCCGGGCCAGCTCGAGAGCCGCCAGGGAGCGGGCAATGCCCTGTTCCCGGGCCGCGGCGGCCGCCCGGGGATCGGCCACGTAGCAGTGGAGCCTTTCCGGGCCGTAGCCGGGGAAAAAACGCCGCAGTTTGGCCAGGGAGATGCCGCTGCGGATCATCATGGAATCGGCATAGATGGGCGCTCCGGCCCGCAGGGCCGCCAGGCCGGCGGCTACCGGGTCGCCGCCAAAGCGCAGCCGGGCGGCCAGGGAAAAATCGGCCGTCGTGTGAATCAACCGGCGGGCAATCCGCCACTGGGCAGGCGGCAGCCCTGCCCGGTCGGGCAGTTCGGCCTCGATGCGGCGGAAACTTGCCGCTTCAATTTCCGCGCCGCTCATTTCCCAGGCGATTTTCCCGAAGAGGGCCGGATCAAAGTTGGTCATCGACAGTCTCCTCCGCGGCGACGCCAGGCTCGCCGGCCGCCGGGCGCCGGCGGGCAATGATCAGGGAAAGGTAGCTCTCCGGCTCGGCGGCAATGGCCTCGTAGCCCCGGGCCTGGCGCTCGTCCGGCAGTCCCAGGCGGCTGGCATAAAGGCAGCCCTGGTCGGCAAAACCATGCTCCCGCAGGGCCGCCAGGATGGCATCCCGGCGACGGTAGGTCTTCAACAGCACCAGGGTATCGGCGGCGGCCAGCAGGGGATCAGCCAGGCAGGACTCCGTCCAGGCCGGAATTACCGTCATAGTTTCCCGGTCTTCCGCCAGCGGCAAGTTGTTGGCGGCCGCCAGGGCCTGGAAAGAGGTGATGCCCGGAATGGTTTCCACGGCCACCGCCGGCAGCCGGCGCCGGACTTCCCGCAGGAGATAGGTGTAGGTGCTGTAGAGGAGGGGATCGCCGATGGTAACAAAAGCACAGTCATCCCCGGCTTCCAGGGCGGCGGCCACCCGGGCGGCATTTTCCTGCCAGGCCCGCCGCCGGTCCGCCATCGCCGGCGCCATGGCGAACACCAGAGTCTCCCGCCGCGCCCGGCAGCCGTCCAGAGCCTCGACCACCGAACCGGAAACGCACTCCCGGCTGTTGGCGCCCGTGGCCGCGAAAATCACCGCCACCCGGCGGAGCACCGCCGCCGCTTTCAGGGTCAGCAGACCGGGGTCGCCCGGGCCGACGCCGATACCGTAGAATTTTCCCAGAGCCATGATTACCTCGCCGCCGCGCCCGGCCGGGAGCCGAGCCACAAAAAAATCCCGAAGCCGGTTATCTGACTTCGGGATTTCCCATTATTTATCCCGCCACCGCCGGCCAGCCGGATGCTCCCCATCCGCGGCCACGGCAAAATCTGTCCTCACAGCAGGTCTTCTGACTTCCGGATCATCCTAACAGCAAAACCTTCCCAGGCATGCGCCCAGTGGCTTCCTCTTGCCTTCGTCCCCGGTCACAGCGGTGGGCCCGTCCCGGATTCGCACCGGGTTCCCTTTTAATCCTCGCATGGAGCTGTGATTTATCTCACCTTTTTTCCTACAAGCTGGCCCGCCGCTTGTCAAGAATTTTATCCCGCCGGCCGACCGGGCCGCGGGAGTATTTTAATTGACGACCATGCAAAAGCAGGGTAAAAATGAGCAAAATAATCTGGTACCAACCAAGCCGGCCCGCAGGTGACATGCCCAGACCATCCCTGATAATTCCCACCACCGAAATAATCGACGACCTCCTCATCGACAACTGGGAACTGCGCTGGCAGGTACTGGATATTTTTTACAAAACCAGGAAAAGGCATCCCACCCAGGCCGCCGTCGGCAAGCTCAGCAACCAGGTGGTCAACGCCCTCCAGGGGGAAAACGACGTCAACCTCAACCTGATAACTCTGGCCCTGTTCCTGCTCGACGGCCGGCCGGGCATTTTCAAGCTGCTGCGCAAGCTGTACATCATCGACAACCAACCGGAAACCGAGGAGCTGGCCACCCTGAAGAAGCTGGTGGCCAGCGGCGACCAGCGTCACACCTTTTTCCACTTTTTCCACCACCTTTTCCAGCAGGACCAGTTCCCCGACTCGGCCATCACCCTCTGCCGGCGCTGGTTCCGGCCCGGGGAGCTGCTGCGGCTCTACAACGCCATCCGCGAACCAGAAAAGCAGCTGACCGCCTTTACCGACCTGCGGCAGCAGTACCCCGACGCCGACTTCAACGAGACGCTGCTGGCCGACGACCTGCAGCTGCTCCGGGACAATCCCCGGCTGGTGATGCTGCTCCGCCCGCCCCTGCCGGCGGCCGCAGCGGCGACAGTCGAAAAGATGGTCATCGAACTGCTGCGCGACCGGCAGCACCTGCCGGCGGCCACAGCTGCCTGCCGCCACCTCAAAATCAAGACAGCGGCGGCGGCGCTGGCGGAGCTGCTGGCGGCACCTGCCGGCGACCTCTACGCCGCCGTCTGCGCCGCCCTGGGCAGCATCGATGCCAGGGACGGACTGGAAAAACTGCTGCGCGAGAGCCGGGCCCTGCTGGGAGGCAAGAAGGCCGAAGCGGCGGCCCTGCTCG
>JAFDMG010000169.1 GCA_019306045.1 Deltaproteobacteria bacterium
CGAACGGCAGAAAAGAAAAATCAGGATTTACCACCGGCTGGTCGACCGGAGCCTGCTGCTGGGCGGCTTTCTCGTGCCCGGTATTTTCCAGGTGGCCATCGGCAACACGGTCAGGGGCGTATTCATGCTGGCCGGTTCCTTCCTGCTGGCGGCCAGTGTTTACTGCCGGTCGGCCAGGATCATCACCCGGGGCATTTTCCCTCCGGGATCCCCCTGGGCGACTACCGTGTTGCCGGCGGCGCTGTTTCTCCTGCTGCTGGCCGTCAACCTGCTGAGCTGGCGCCAGAGAAAACAGCAGAAAACAATCGTTGCCGGCTGCTTTTAGGAAAGTCCCATGACGGAAGTTTGACCTCACCGATGTGCTGCAGCTGATCTCCCAGCAGCAGAAAACCGGCATTCTCAGCGTCGAAAGCGACGACGGCAGCTGCAGTTGGTCTTTCCGGGACGGCTTGCTGGTGGGCATGACCGTCAACCTGAGCGACAACAAGTTCGATCTGCAGGAGCTGCTGCTGAAAGCCGGCCGCCTGCAGCCGAAAGAGGCCCTGCAGCTGCGCCAGGAACAGCTGCGGCTGCAGGCATCCCTGGAGCAGGTGCTGATCAACCGGAAAATTCTCGACCGGGAGGAGCTGGCCGCCCTGAACCAGACCCGGCTTTTCGAACTGCTGACCCACGTGCTCGGCTGGAAAAAGGGCAGCTACACTTTCCAGGTGTCCGGCAGCCTGCATTACACCCCGTTCCTGCCGCCGCAGCAGTCTGACTTCGTCCTCCTGGAAATCCTGCGCCAGATGGATGAAATGCACCAGTTTGAAAAAACCATCAGCTCGGAATATACCATTTTCGAACCCCTCTCCACCTTCGCCGAGGACGTCGACGACGACTTTTTCAACCTGGAAATCAGCAGCCAGCTGCCGGCGGCCGAGCAGCAGATCCTGTCCCTGGTGCGCGAAGGCCTGCCGGTCCAGGACATCATTGATAAAAGTCTCCAGGGACGCTATAATGTTTACCGAACCCTATGTTATTTCCTGGAGAAAGGGATCATCACCCCCAAGGGGGAAAAGGCCGCCCGGCAGGGCAGCATTGCGGCCGGCAGCTGGCTGCAGAAAACAGCGGCGGCCTTGAGTTACCTGCTGTTGCTGGTTTTTACCGGGCTGCTGGTGACGGTTTTCGTGCCTCCCTCCTGGCTGCCCGGCTGGCTGCAGCCGCCGGCGGGCGGGCCGAAAAGCTTTTCACGGGTACTCGCAGCCTACCGGCAGCAGGAAAACGGCCGTTGCGACCGGGCCCGCCGGCTGCTGGGGGAAGAGTCCCGGTGACCTGACCCGCAGAAACGGAATTCCATGGCCGATAAAACCGCCGCCACCCCGGCAGGGCGCTTCCTCCGCCGGGCCGGCATCAGCTTCCAGAGCCACCCTTACGCCTACCAGGACCATGGCGGCACCGCCACCGCCGCCCGGGAACTGGGGCTCGACGAACACCAGGTCATCAAAACCCTGGTAATGGAGGACGAGCGGCGGCAGCCTTTCCTGGTCCTCATGCACGGCGACCGGGAAGTTTCCACCCGGCGGCTGGCCCGGACCCTGGGGGTCAAAAAAGTCACCCCCTGTCCGCCGGCAACGGCGGAAAAACATACCGGCTACCAGGTCGGCGGCATCTCGCCCTTCGGCACCCGGAAGTCCCTGCCGGTCTACCACGAACGCAGCCTCACCGCGGTTCCCCGCGTCTACATCAACGGCGGCCGCCGCGGCCTGCTTTTCAGCCTTGACCCCGCGGTCCTGGTCGAGCTCCTGGCTTCGACGCCGGTCGACGTCGCCCGATGATCCCCGGCCGCCGGACAAACCGCCGACACCGCCAATGATCAGGTTGTGGTTCATTCTCGCCCTGGCAACGGCGTTCTTCGCCTCCCTGAAGGACATCTTCAGCAAGCATGCCGTCAATCACAGCAACCCCTACCTGGTGGCCTGGACCTGGACCCTGGGCTCGCTGCCCTTCCTGCTGCCCCTGGCGCCCCTGCTGCCCCTCGCCCGCCCGGCTCCGGCTTTCTGGCCGGCGCTGCTGGCCGGCAGCCTGCTGCACGTGGCGGCCACCGTTCTCTACCTGCGGGCCATCGAGGCCTCGGACCTCTCCCTGACCATCCCCATCATTGCCCTGTCGCCCCTGTTCCTGCTGGTCACCTCGCCCCTGATGCTGGGGGAACGGCCGTCTGCCGCCGCCGGACTGGGCATCCTGCTGATCGTCGCCGGTTCCTACGTGCTCAACATCAACGAATACCGCAAAGGCTGGCAGGCGCCTTTCCGGGCCCTGCTGCGAGAGCCCGGCCCCCGGCTGATGCTGGGAGTGGTTGCCATCTGGAGCGTCACCGCCAACATCGACAAGATCGGCATCCGCAGTGCCTCGCCCCTCACCTGGCTGCTGGCGGTCAACTCCCTGGTTGCCGTCCTGCTGCTGCCCCTTGTCCGGCGCCACACCCCGCGGCTGGCGGCCGTCTGCCGCCGGGAAAGCCAGCGGCTGCTGCCAGTCGCCATCTGTTCGGCCCTGATGCTGGTCATGCAGATGTACGCCATCAAGTTCACCCTGGTGCCCCAGGTAATCGCCATCAAGCGCACCAGCGTTTTGTTCAGCGTTTTTCTCGGCGGCTGGCTTTTTCGGGAAAAACACTTGCGCCAGCGGGGACTGGGAGCGGCGATCATGGTGGCCGGGACGATGGTCATTCTCCTGGCCGCCGGTCTTTAAAGATTTTTTTCACTTGCTTTTTGACGACAATGTAATATCTTTACAGGGTGCAAAAATCAACTTTCCTTGCTTGTAAAGGACACCGTCAGGGCCACAGAAAGGGGGAGAAAATGGCTGTCAGTTACCAGGATCTCGGTTTTGTCAACACCAGAGAGATGTTCAAGCAGGCCATGGCCGGCGGCTACGCCGTCCCGGCCTACAATTTCAACAACATGGAGCAGCTGCAGGCGATCATCAACGGCTGCGGCCAGTCGCGCTCGCCGGTGATCATCCAGGTCTCCAGCGGCGCCCGCAAATACGCCAACCAGACCATGCTGCGCTACATGGCCGAGGGGGCCGTCCGCATGGCCCGGGAGCTGGGCTACGAAATGCCAATCGCCCTGCACCTGGACCATGGCGACACTTTCGAACTCTGCGTCTCCTGCATCGAGAGCGGTTTCTCCTCGGTGATGATCGACGGCTCCAGCCACCCTTATGAAAAGAATGTCGAGCTGACCGCCAGGGTGGTGGAATACGCCCACCGCTACGACGTCACCGTCGAGGGCGAACTGGGAGTGCTGGCCGGCATCGAGGACGACGTCGAAGCGGCCAAGTCAATTTACACCGACCCGGAGCAGGTGGAGGATTTTGTCCGGCAGACGGGGGTCGATTCCCTGGCCATCTCCATCGGCACCTCCCACGGCGCCTACAAGTTCAAACCGGAACAGTGCACCGTCAACGACCAGGGGGTGCTGGTGCCGCCGCCCCTGCGCTTCGACATCCTCGAGGAGATCGAGCGCCGCATCCCCGGCTTCCCCATCGTCCTCCACGGCTCCAGCTCGGTGCTGCCCAAGTACGTCGAGATCATCAACAACAACGGCGGCCGGCTGGAAGCGGCGGTGGGCATCCCCGAAGAACAGCTGCGCCAGGCGGCCAAGTCGGCGGTCTGCAAGATCAACATCGATTCGGACGGCCGGCTGGTGATGACCGCCATCATCAGGAAAATCTTCAATGAAAAGCCGGCCGAGTTCGATCCGCGCAAATATCTCGGCCCGGCCCGGGAGGAGCTGACCCGGATGATCATGGCCAAGAACGAGAAGGTTCTCGGCAGCGCCGGTCGCGTTTAGAAAAGTTCTTCAGGCGAGAATCAGTTCGGTGCGCAATTTTTTGATTTTGTCCCGCAGTTCGGCGGCCCGCTCGAAATCCAGGAGGCGGGCCGCTTTTTCCATCTCCTTTTCCCAGCGGCGGATGGCCTGCTCGCAGGCCCTCTCTCCCCGGGCCAGCAGCTGTTGCAGCTCGTCCTCCCGGCCGTCGGCCGCCCCGGCGGTTGCAGCCTCCTTTGCCGCCGCCTCGCCGTAAACCGACTCCAGGGATTCCTGGATCCGCTTGCGCACCGACTGGGGGGTAATCTGGTAGTCCCGGTTGTGCTGCTGCTGTTTCCGCCGCCGTCGTTCCATCTCGTCGATGGCGCTCCGCATCGAGGCGGTAACCTGGTCGGCGTACATGATCACCGTGCTGTTGACGTTGCGGGCCGCCCGGCCGGCGGTCTGGATCAGGGAACGGTGGGAGCGGAGAAAACCTTCCTTGTCGGCGTCGAGAATGGCCACCAGGGAAACTTCCGGGATAGCCCCTCCCGCAGCAGGTTGATGCCCACCAGGATGTCGAAATCGCCGAGGCGCAGGCCGCGGATCAGCTCGGTGCGCTCCAGGGTGTCGATATCGCTGTGCAGGTAGCGGACCTTGAAATCCAGCTGCTGCAGGTAGGCGGTCAGGTCCTCGGCCATCCGCTTGGTCAGGGTGGTCACCAGCACCCTCTCGTCCCGGGCCACCACCGTTCTGATCCGGCCCACCAGGTCATCCACCTGGGAGCTGGCCGGCAGCACCATGATTTCCGGGTCCACCAGTCCCGTCGGCCGGATGATC
>JAFDMG010000017.1 GCA_019306045.1 Deltaproteobacteria bacterium
GCGGGACCGGCGGCAGCTGTTGCCGTGGTTCGGCCGCGTCCGGGAGCCGCTTTTCCGGGGCCAGGCCGGTTGTTGAGGGGGGAAATGATGCAAGTGACGGAATTTTTTCGCCGGGACGAGTTTGCCAGGTTGCTCGGCATCGAGCTGACCGAGGTTGCCCCGGGTTTTGCCCGCGTGGAAATGAAAATCGGCCGGGAACACCTGAACGGGATCCAGATCGCCCACGGGGCGGCAATTTTCGCCCTCGCCGACTGCGCCTTTGCCGTGGCCTCCAATTCCCATGGCCGGGTGTCCCTGGGGATTACGGCGGCGATCTCCTTCTTGGAAGCCGCCGGGGAGGGGCTGCTGGTGGCCGAAGCCCGGGAAGTGGGCCGCAACCGCAAACTGGCTACCTACCAGGTGGAGGTAACCGACGAGGAGGGGAGGCGGATAGCTCTTTTCCAGGGGACCGTTTACCGCAAGCAGGAAAAACTTGCCTGAAAAGCTACCGCCCACCGGCGGCGGCCCGGCGCTCCGGCTGGATTTTTTGCCAAATCCGGCTTTCGTCCCGCAGCAGCTGTTTGAACTCGGCGGGGGGGACCGGCGGACTGAAAAGGTAGCCCTGGACCACCTGGACGCCGCATTGGCGGAGAAATTCCAGCTGCTGCCGGGTTTCGATCCCTTCGGCGACGATGTCGAGGCGCAGGCTCTGGGCCATGGCGATGATGGCCTGGACCAGGGCCCGGTCGCTGTCGTCTTCCTCCAGTTCGCGGGTAAAGCTGCGGTCGATCTTCAGCACCTGCAGGGGAAAACGCTTCAGGTAGCTCAGGGACGAATAGCCGGTGCCGAAATCGTCCAGGGCCAGGCGCAGCCCCCGGTGATGGAGGGCATCGATGGTGTTGATGTTGTGTTCATACTGGAGCAGCAGGCTTTCGGTGATTTCCAGTTCCAGCAGCCGGTTGTCCAGGCCGCTGCTGTTGAGCGCCTGGTCGATGCCGGCCATCAGGGTGCCGGTTCTGAACTGCTGCGACGAGATGTTGACGGCCACGTAGCATTCGCCCGCTGAAACTTCCTGCCAGGTTTTTGCTTCCCGACAGGCTTCCTTGAGTACCCAGTTGCCGATTTCCTCGATGAAGCCGATCTCCTCGGCGATTTTGATGAACTTGTCCGGCGGCACGTTGCCAAGCTGCAGGTTGTGCCAGCGGAGGAGGGCTTCGGCGCCGACGATCGTCCTTTTCCTGATATCGACCTGGGGCTGGAAAACCAGGGAGAGTTCCCCGTTTTCGATCGCCCGCCGCAAATGCCCGGCGATGAGCATTTTTTCGTCGGAAATTTTGCTCATTTCCCGGGAGAAAAAGCGGTAGTTGTTTTTGCCGGCTTCCTTGGCATGGTACATGGCCATGTCGGCGTACTGCAGCAGCTGTTCCATCAGCTCGCTGTCATCCGGGTAGATGCTGATGCCGATGCTTACCGTCATGTAGATTTCCTGCATGTTGATGATGAACGGCTCCTGGAACAAGTTGACCAGCTTCCGGGCGACGACGTTGGCATGGTTGGAGTCCTGCAGTCCTTCCAGCAGCACCATGAACTCGTCGCCGCCGGAACGGATGGGGGTGTCGCTGCCCCGCAGCAGGGACCGGATGCGGTCGGCGGTCTGTTTCAGGACCTCGTCGCCAACGTCATGCCCCAGGGAATCGTTGATGTTTTTGAAGTTGTCCAGGTCCATGAACATCAACGCCAGTTTTTTCCGGTTGCGGCGGGCCCGGATAAAGGCGCTGTTGATGTAGGACTGCATGTAGTGCCGGTTCAGCAGGCCGGTCAGCTGGTCGTAGTTGGCCTGGTAAATGAGCTTCTGCTCCCATTTGTGGCGCTCGGTGATGTCCTTGACCGTGGCCACGATGATGGGCGGCGAGTCCTGGGATGACAGCTGGATGGTGGCGTCGATGGGGTAGACGGTGCCGTTCTTGCGCCGGTTGCGGCCCTTGTAGTGGACCGATTCCTGTTCATTGCTGCGCAAGGGGGCGATCAGCTCTTCCCAGGTCTCCTGGTCAAGGTCGCAGAAGATGGTCAGCAGGTTGATGGCTGAAAATTCATCGGCGCCGTAGCCCAGGTTTTGGATGGCCCCCTGGTTGACCTGGATGATTTGGAGGCTCTGGGCGTCGGCGACGTAGATTTCGTTCGAACTGTCGTTGAGAATCCGGCCCAGCCGGTTGATCAGCTTGTTTTTTTCCTTTTCCAGGTCCTTGACCAGGCTTTCGTTTTCATACAGCAGCTTGCGGGCCGAGATGAAGTTGCCGCTGTAGTCGCGGTTGAATTTCACGAAAAAAACCAGCAGGATGAGAATCAGGGCGCCAATGCCGGTATGCAGCCAGTCGCCGAGGGCAAAGGCCGCGTAGGCGTCGGGCAGCAGCAGGGTGCAGGCATAGATGGCGAAAGAGAAAAAATCCGGCATCATGGTGAGAATGCCGGCGGTCAGCCCCATGGGAAAGAGAAACGCCAGCATCTGGTGGGGCAGCGAGTGGCGTGGGAAAAAAAAGATGTTCAGCGACCCGAGGGTAATGCCGGTGGCCAGGATTCCCCAGCGGAAGCGGTGCAGCCAGGTTTCCAGGTCGTGGTTAGAGGTTGCCCGCCGGCGGTTGTAGGCCCGGGTCAGCAGCAGGCGGCCCAAGAGAACCAGCAGCAGGACGGCGTACCATGCCAGCAGCGCCTGCCGGGGAAACTGGCCGGCCTGGAGAGCCAGGTAGACGGCGCAGGTGATGACCAGGAACAGGGTGGCGCTTTTGGTCCTGGCATAGAGGGTGTTGACCAGGTAGAGGAGAACCCGTTGCTCGATCGGGGAAAGGTTTTTGTCTTTGGTCATCTATTTATACAATAATGCCCTGCGGCGAGAGAAGTCAGCTTTTTATACTTCATCGCCGGCAGGGCAAGATAGTTTAGACAAAAATTATCGCGGCGGTCGGGTAATCGTCGGGCGGCCGCCGCCGGCAGGCCGGAAAGGCTCCCTGGACAGGCTGCCAGCGGGGGCCGCCGGCCGCTTTTTTCAGTGGACCAGGCGCCGGTCCCTGGTGGTCCGCCGGTCGTACATTACCGTCTCCCCGGTCCAGGTGGTGAAAGGGAAGTTGATCTGGTCCTGGGGGGTGAAGCGGCGGTCCTGCCGGGTGCGCAGCAGGCTCAGCTTCCGCCGCTCGTCCTGGGGCGAGATTTTGGCCAGCTGGGCGTTGACCAGCCTTTCCATCATGCGCAAATCGTGCCGGCTCAACTGCAATGCCGTTTTGACCCACAGTTTGGTGATGTCGAGCAGCTCCTCGTAATCGATGGGGTTGACCCGCTGCTTTACCTGCTGCAGGGCCTGGAAACCTTGGGATACCCGGTTGTTCCGGCGCATGAAACTCTCCACCAGTTCGTGCCCCTTGCCGGAGTCGGCGATTTCATGAACGATGTCCATTTCGTACAGTTCCCAGGCTGAGTAGATGCGGCCGCTGGTGATCATCTTCTCGGCGACCCGCAGGCCGGCAATCCTGGTCAGGAGGCTGAAGGCCCCCATGCCCGGGAAGAGGTTGAAGCGGATCTCGGGGAATCCCATTTCGCTGTTTTTCTCCGCGATGACCACGTTGCTCGACAGGGCCGCCTCGAAGCCGCCGCCCAGGGCCATGCCGGTAACCAGGGAAATGGTGGTCAGCGGCAGGTGGAGGTTGACGGCGTTCAGGTAGCAGATGTCGATGCAGTTCTTGGCATATTCATACAGCTTGATGTAGTTCTTGTCGGCGATCAATCTGATGAAGAGATCCAGGTCGCCCCCGAGATTGAAAATTCCCGGCACTTGGGAGGCCTGGATGACATAACGGATGGCCGGTTCGTCAATCCCGTCCTTGAGGGTTTTGAAGTAGTCGATGATGGCGTGCTGGACCGAGAGGATCTCGCGCAGGACGACCACGGAAAAACAGGGGCGCTGCCGGGGCTTGTAGTAGCACCAGAGTGCCAGATGCTGTTGATCGTAGCGGACGGAAATTTCCTGGTAATGGCGGAAGATGCGGTAAAAGGCGTTGTTCATGGTGGGCGTCCCCCTGTCGGCGGCAACCGTTATCGATTTGTCGGGGAGGTTGTCAATTATCTGACGGGCAAGCGGGTTTTTTTCGTTTTGGGATCTCCCTGATGACAGCATGGCAGACGACCTTTCCGGAAAGAATATGATAATTTATCTTGTTAAATCAAGTAGTTGTGTTGGGCAGCCCGAATGGGGACCGTTCTCGGGGACGGCGGCATGCCGCCGCTGCCGCTAATGCTTGCCATAGTTCCTGCAAACATCGTTCCATTGTCCGGGAAGGATTGGATGGTGACCGGGAATGGGCCGGCGGGGAGGGGCCGTCGCCGGTCTGGCGGTTTATTTGGCGTCGGGGGAGCTGGGCCGGGATGAACGGCTGAAAAAGAGGACCTCGTGGCGGCGGCCGGTAAAGCGCCGCTGGACGACAAAGCCGTCGATGGGCGGCAGGGATGCCGCTTTTCTCTTGGCCAGGTGGAAGCCGAGGAAATCAACCTGGGGGGACAGCTGGGAAATGAGTTCCCGGTTGCGGGGGTTGCAGGTGGCGATTTCCTCCAGGCGGCCGGCATAAAACGGCAGGCGGGGGTCATTGTAGGCCGGGACGAACTGATGCTGCTGTCCGTAGTCGCGCAGCCAGTGGCCGGCGGTGATGAGCACCGTTTCCTCGCCGCCGGTTTTCTGGATGGTTTTGCCCAGGGGCAGGCCAAGAAATACCAGGCCGACGGCCACCAGGAGCACCGTCTTCCGCTTTTCCCGGCAGTGACGCCCCCAGGCGGCCAGGGTGCGGCCCGCCAGGGGCAGTACCAGCAAGACCGGCAGCAGGAAGAGGCGCTCGACGATGAAATTCTGGTTGACGTTGAGCAGGAGGATGAAAACCAGGTAGCCGCCCAGCAGCAGGGCCAGGAACAGGCGGGCCGGCGGCCTGATCCGCGACCGGGAAAAGAGCTGCCCGGCCACCAGGATCAGGGTGGTCGGGAAAACCGCCTTGGCAAACATTTCCGCCATGCCCAGCAGGTAGATGAGCGGCGCGTAGTGGCGGCTGACCTCCAGCAGGTTGTTGGCCAGCCGGCCGCCGGGCAGCGTCTGCTGGAGCTTTTTCATGCTGCCGGTTACCAGCTGATAGGTGTACAGAAAACCGTGGCCGCCGCCTTCCAGGCCCAGGCGGGCGCCGATCTCCTCCAGGCGGTTGAAATTGGGCCAGGCGCAGACTTTTCCCAGCCACCAGGTAGCAGCCAGCGCCAGGGGGAAAACCAGCAGCAGCAAACCGCCCTGCAGCAGGGCCGGGCGGGCCGCCGGCTGCCGGCGGCAGGCGACGGCCCAGGCGAGCAGGAAGGCCGCCGGCATGAGCAGGCCTTCCAGCCGGCAGAGAACGGCCAGCAGGGCGCTGAGGGTGAAAACGGCAAAGTACCGCAGTTGGCCGCTTGCCAGGGCCCGGCAGCCGGCCCAGACGGCGGTGATCATGCACAGCAGGAACGGCGGCTCGCGCAGAATGTCGGCGCTGGGTAGGTTGAAAACCGGCAGGGTCAGGTACAGCAGGCCGGCGGCCAGCGCCGCCTGGCGGTCAAAAAGATCTCGGGCCAGAAAAAAAAGAGGCGGCAGGATGAGAGCAAAGGAGATTGTCGAGAGTGCCTGCCCGGCCCTGATCCAGTCGGGGATCAGCCAGTGGCTGAGGGCCAGGAGAAAAGGGAAAAAGGGCATGGGGTAGATGGCCAGGCTGGCCCGGAAATGGCCGCGGGCCAGCTGCTCGGCGGCGGCGATGTAAATGGCGCCATCGGGATTGATGACCCGGTCGGCGGCGACGATCATGCCCTTGACGGCCAGGGCGGCGGCGAAGAGGGCCAGAACAGCCAGGAGATCTTTGGCGGCGGTGGAGGTTTGATTCTGCATGCTTGTCGGTGGGCAAGGGCGGGCGCCGCTGCCGGCGCGGGCGGCAGCCTAATCCGCCGCTTCCCCGCCGGCGGCCAGGGCGGCGGCGATTTCCGCCTGGAGCTCGCTGACCACCGCCTGGGGGTTGGCCGCCGTCCTGATGGGCCGGCCGACGACGATGTAATCGGCCCCGCCGGCGATTGCCCGCCTGGCGGTGGCAACCCTCTTCTGGTCGTCGGCTTCGATTTCCCGGTTGTCGCCGGGCCTGATGCCGGGGGTGACAATGAGGAACTTTTCCCCCAGCTGTCCCCGCAGCCGGGCCGCTTCCAGGCCGGAGGAGACGATGCCGGCGCAGCCGAGTTCCAGGGCCTTGCGGGCCCGGTAGTACACCAGTTCCTCGATGGTGCCGGTCATGCCCAGCTGGCGCAGATCGTCTTCGCTGAAACTGGTGAGGACGGTGACCGCCAGGATTTTAACTTCCCTGCCGGCCGCCACCGCCGCTTCGATGATGGCATCGTTGCCGTGGACGGTGGTGAACGTCACCCCCCGATCGTTCAGCTGCTGGACGGCCAGGCCGACGGTCGCCGGGACGTCAAAAAACTTGAGGTCGAGCATCACCTTGTGCCCGCGGCCGGTGAGCCAGTCCACCATTGGAAAACCGGCGGCCAGGAAGAGCTGCAGGCCGACCTTGTAGAATTTCACCTGGTCTTCCAAGCGTTCCACCCATTGCCGGGCGGCGGCGGCCGTGGGCACGTCCAGGGCGAAAATCAGGCGTTCATTGACCGGGATGTTCGCTTTATCCATGGAAAATCCTTCCCGTTTTTTTCATCTACCTCCGACTCCAGCTTAGGCTATAATGCAACTTTCCGATTTTTGTCAATTATTTAATCCTTCACTTTTGCCGGTGAATCGGCTAATTTCCTTTCTTGGAGGCAGGATATCGGCCGGCGGTGTTGTCCGGTTAGGTGCTCGCATGTTGTCAACCAGTGCTGTTTTCAGTACCTAAAGGCGCTCGCTTGCCTGTTTTGCCAGCGGCTCTGGGCGCTAAAGTTGCCAGACTCGCCCTTTCGGGGCGCCGACAAGGCAATTTCCACTACCATCGCCGGGGACAACGGCGGCAGCTCGCGAGGTCGCGCCGGGAAACATCATTGGCTGTCGACTGATAAACAACGCCAAAAGCATGGCGGACACTGCGGAGCGGCCGGGAGCCGGCCGGATGATGGTGAAACAGCAGGCATGGCCGGCGCGGGCCCGGGACTGGCGCCGGCGGGGAGACGATGATGGTTTTCGTTAATATTCTGTTGCCGATTTTTGCGGTCATCGCCCTGGGGGCCCTGTTTGAGAAGGTCAAAAAGCCCGATTTCAAGTCGATCTCCGACCTGACGCTCTATTTTTTTACTCCCTGCCTGATATTTTCCGGCCTGATCAGGGGCCACGAGCAGCTTAGTGCTTTTCTGCCATCGGCCATCGCCTTCATGGTGCTCCTGACCCTGGTTTTCTGGGGGCTGTCCCTGCTCGTCGGCCGCTGGCTGGGCCTCGACGCCCGGGGACGCAGCGCTTTTTCCCTGGCGACCATCATGATGAACACCGGCAATTACGGCCTGCCGCTGGTGCTTTTCGCCTATGGCAAGGAAGGGCTGGCCTACGGGGTGATCGTCCTGGTGCTGTTCACCTTTCCCCTCGGCACCCTGGCCGTTTTCATTGCTTCCCGCGGGCAGGCCAGCATCAGGCAGTCCCTGCTGGAAATTTTCAGAATACCATTGTTTCATGCCATCGTCCTCGCCACCCTCGTCAGGGGCTTGCAGCTGCCGGTTCCCGAAGTGCTGCTGCGGGCCGTGGACCTGGTGGGGCAGGCGGCCATTCCAGGCCTGCTGATGCTCCTGGGCATGCAATTGGCCCGCACCAGCATCAAGAGCGACCTGGTGCCGGTGCTCAGCAGCAGTTTTCTGCGCCTGGTGCTCTCCCCGGTGCTGGCTTTCCTCCTCTGCTCCCTGCTGCGGATTGAGGGTTTGCCGCGCAACGTCCTGATTTTACAGACAAGTACTCCGTCGGCCATCATTCCCCTCCTCTATGCGGTCAACTATGACACCCGGCCGGAATTGGTAGCCTCGACCATCTTCGTTTCCACCCTGCTCAGTTCCCTGACCCTGGCGGGCGTGCTCTATTTCCTCGGCGTCTGAAGCCGCTTCGCCCTGGCCGGAGACCTGAACGCGCCCGCGTTTTCGCCAACTCCCATAAAACGCTATTATATTTATTTGCCGAAAAACTGCGGTCAACGGCCGTTATTTTGCATTTTCTCCTTGACAAAAGGGGGGCGGCATTGTATTTCAGTGGGGAAAAGTGGTTGAAAGTGGGTAATTGTGCCAATCTCAGTGGGTTGCTGGTGGGGAGCAAGTGTTTCGCGGCCGTTACGAGTACGTTATCGATGCCAAGGGAAGGCTCAACGTTCCGGCGAAGGTCAGGGAAGTCCTGGCCCAGGAATACAGCAGTTCCACGCTGGTGGTTACCAACGGCTTTGACGGCTGCCTGGACTGCTTTCCCTATCCCGAATGGACCCGCCTCGAAGACAAGGTTTCCCGCCTGCCCCAGAACAAGAAAGAAGTAAAAAGCTTCCATCGCTTCTACCTCTCCGCCGCGGTCGAGTGTCTGCTTGACAAGCAGGGACGCATTCTGATTCCCCCTTCCTTGCGTAGTTACGCCCAGTTGGAAAAAGAAGTCGTGCTTGTCTGCGCCGTGAAGAAGATCGAGATCTGGAGCAAGGAGCGCTGGGAACGGGAACTGGCTGACACCCTGGGTTCGGCCGACGAGATCAGTACGGCGATGGCCGAATTCGGTATCTGATGGACCATGTGCCGGTTCTGCTTGCTGAAACCCTGCATTTCCTGAACACCGACGCCTTTGCCGAGCAGAGCGGCGTTTTTGTCGACGCCACTTTCGGCGGCGGCGGCCACAGTGCCGCCATCCTGGAAAGTGCCGCTGCCGTCCAGTTGCTGGCCATTGACCGTGACGAGACCGCCGCTGGGCGGGCCGCGGCGCTGACCGCCCGCTTCGGTTCCCGGTTTCGGTTTATGCGCGGCAATTTTGCCGAGCTGCCCCACCTGCTGGCGGCGGCCGGCCTGCCGCTGGTGGACGCCATTCTGTTCGACCTCGGTCTTTCATCGTATCAGCTGGGGGAGCTGGAGCGGGGCTTCAGCTTCCGGCTGGACGGCCCGTTGGATATGCGTATGGACCAGTCTCTGACGACGACAGCGGCGGCGATTGTCAATCATGCCGAGCCGGCGGAGCTCAAGCGTCTCCTGCGGGAGTACGGGGAGGAGCCGCGGGCGGCGAAAATCGCCCGGGCCATTGTCGCCCGGCGGGCAGAGAAGCCTTTTGCCACCACCCGGGAGTTGGCCGACCTGGTTGTCGGCCTGACGCCGCCGGCGGCCAGGAACCGGCGCCTGCACCCGGCCACCCGGGTTTTCCAGGCCCTGCGGATAGCTGTCAACGCCGAGCTCGAGGCCCTGCGCCGGGTGCTGCCGGCGGCGCTGGCGTCCCTGCGTTCCGGCGGCCGGCTGGTGGTGATCGCCTACCACTCGCTGGAGGATCGGATCGTGAAAAAAACTTTCCACGAGTGGGCGGCTCCCTGCATCTGTCCGCCCGGCCTGCCCGTCTGTGCCTGCGGCCGGACGCCCCAGGTCGAGATCCTGACCCGCCGGCCGGTGGTCCCCGGGGCGGCGGAAGTCCGGACCAACCCGCGCAGCCGCAGTGCCAAGCTGCGGGCGGTGGTGAAGCGATGAACGGCCGCCGGCACAATTTCTGGATGCTGGTGCTCAACGGCAGCCTGCTCCTGATGCTCCTGCTGACCATTTTTCTCTATGCCTGGATCCACTACCAGGTGGTGGAGCAGGGATACCTGCTGGTGGATGTCCGGCAGCAGCTGCGCCAGGTGCAGGAGGAAAACAAAAAGTTGAAGACGGAAATTGCCACCCTGAAACAGCCTGAACGCCTGGAGAAACTCGGCCGGCAGAAATTCGGCCTGCAGTATCCCCGGGCCGGGCAGATTGTCACCCTGAAATGAATGCCAGGAAAAAAAGAGACCGCGGCCGTCTGCCGTCCTGGAAAATCTTCTTCCTGGTTTTCCTGCTGGCTGGCGGTGCCGGCGGCCTGCTGGTGCGGGCCTACTACCTGCAGGTGGTGCGGCACGACTTCTTCCTCAGCAAGTTCAGCCGCCAGAACCGCCTGGCGGTCGAAATCCGCCCGGAGCGGGGCGAGATTCTCGACGTCAACGGCAACAAGCTGGCCATCAGCCTGGAGACCCAGTCGATCTACGTCCAGCCGCACCGGGTGAAGAACAAGAAGCGGGCGGCCCGCCGGCTGGCCCGGGCCCTGGGGTTGCCGTATCGCCGGGTCTACCGGCGGCTGACCAGCAAGAAATATTTCCAGTGGCTGAAAAGGGACGTGTTGCCGAAACAGGTGGCCGCCGTCCGCCGGGCGAAAATCAAGGGGGTTGGCTTCATCAGTGAACGGCGCCGCTTCTATCCCAACCGGGAACTGGCCGGCCAGCTGCTCGGATTCGTCGGCGTCGACAGCCGGGGCTTGGAAGGTTTGGAACTGCAGTACGACCGCTACCTCAGGGGACGCAAGAACGTCATTTTTCTCGACCGGGACGCCCGCCGCCGGATGCTGGATCTCAGCGGCAAGGCTTCCCCGGTGAATATCCGGGGCAAGACCGTGGTCCTGACCATCGACCGGAATATCCAGCACGTGGTCGACCAGGAGCTGGCCCGGGCGGTGACCGGCTCCCGGGCCAAAAGGGGGCTGGCCCTGGTGCTGGACGTCAACAGCGGCGCCATCCGGGCCATGTCCCAGTACCCGTTTTTCAATCCCAACTCTTTCACCTCTTCCAGCTCCCGGGTCTGGCGCAACCGGGCGGTCGTGGATCTCATCGAGCCGGGTTCGACCTTCAAGGTTTTTACCGTCGCCGCCGCCCTGGAGAAGGGCGTGGTCAAGCCCGGCGACCGCTTTTACTGCGAAGAAGGCGAGTACCGGGTGGGACGCCGGACGATTCACGACACCCATGAATACGACGAGCTGACCGTGGCCGAGATCATCAAGTATTCCAGCAATATCGGCTGTTCGAAGGTGGCCGCCAGGCTGGGGCGGCAGAGCTTCTACCGTTTTCTCCGCCGCTGTGGCTTCGGTGAGCCCACCGGCGTTGACTTTCCCGGGGAGAAGGCCGGCATCCTGCGCGACTGGCGCCGCTGGCGCGACATCGACTTCTGCAACATCTCTTTCGGCCAGGGGGTGGCGGTAACGCCGCTGCAGCTGGCGGCCGCCTACGCCGCCCTGGCCAACGGCGGCCACCGGGTGCGTCCTTACCTGGTGGAAAAGGTGGTCGACGGCAGCGGCTGGGAGGTCTACCGCCACCAGCACGCCAGTCCGGGCGAGCGGGTGCTGTCCCCGCGGGTGGCCCGGCAGGTGCTGGCCATGCTGCAGAAAGTGGTCGAGGATGACGGCACGGCCCCCGCCGCCCGGATTCCCGGCTACCAGGTGGCCGGCAAGACGGGGACGGCGCAGAAATATGATTTTCAGCAGAAAAAATACTCCCGCTCCAACTACCTGGCTTCCTTCATCGGCTTCATCCCCGGCGACCGGGTCCGCGGCTCCATGTTGATCTACGTGCTGGTGGACGAGCCCCGGACGAGCATCTACGGCGGCGTGGTGGCGGCGCCGGCTTTCCGTCACATCGGCCAGCGGGTCCTGGCCTACCTGAACGTCGAGCCCAGCAGCCGCATCCAGGTGGCCGGGGCCGCCGGGGAGCGCGAGCCGGTGGTCAAAAAGGGCTGCAAGGTGATCAACCGGGCGGTCCAGGTGAAAAATCAGCTGGCGAAAAACATCATGCCCGATTTTGCCGGCCGCTCGGTGCGCGAAGTTTTTTCCTATTTCGGCACCCTGCCCGGGCCGGTGGTCATCCACGGCAGCGGCCGCATCACCCGGCAGAAACCCGGCCCCGGCCAGCAGCTGCTGGCCGGCAACCGGCTGGAGTTTTACCTCTCGGCGGAGAATTGAATGACAACGGCTGCCCGAAAATCCCGTTCCCTGGCCGAGCTGCTGGCCGCCGCGCCGCCGCTGGCGGTCCACGGCCGCGTCGACCGGCCGGTGACCGCGGTGACGGCCGATTCCCGCCGGCTGCCGGCCGGCGGCGTTTTTGTCGCCGTGCGGGGGACGGCCGCCGACGGCCACCGCTTCCTGGCCGAGGCCTGGCGGCGGGGAGCGGCGGCGGTGGTGGTCGACCGGGAAGAGGTTTTTCGCCGGGAAAGCCGGCAGCCGGCCAATGCCGGCAGGACGATCTGCCTGGCGGCCGACAGCCGCCGGACACTGGCGGCCATGGCCGCCGCCTGGTACGGCCATCCGGCCCGTTCCCTGCAGCTGGTGGGGATCACCGGCACCAACGGCAAAACCACCGTCGCCTACCTGCTGGAATGCCTACTCAGCCGGGCGGGCGCCGGCGGGGTCGGGGTGATCGGCACGGTTTCCTACCGCTGGCCGGGAGCGGAGGAGCCGGCAGCCAATACCACCCCGGGACCGGAAAAGCTGCAGCAGCTGCTGGCCCGGATGGTGGCCGCCGGGGTCAGCTACTGCGTGATGGAAGTTTCTTCCCATGCCCTGGATCAGGAGCGGGTTGCCGACCTGCCCTTTGCCGTGACCGTGTTTACCAACCTCAGCCACGACCACCTGGACTATCACCGGGAGATGGAGGCCTACTACCAGGCCAAGAAAAAGCTGTTCACCGGCGCTTGGGAAGCCGCGGCCAAGATCATCAACCGGGATGATTCCTGGGGTGCCCGTCTGCTGGCCGAGGCGGCGCCGCCGAAATTTTCCTGCAGCTGCCGGGCGGCGGCCGACTACCAGGTGACGGAACTGGCACTGTCGGCGGCCGGCAGCCGCTTCCGGCTCACGGCGGCCGGCCGGAATTTTTCCCTGGCCACGCCGCTTATCGGGCGTTTCAATGTCGACAACGTCCTGGCCGCCGTGGCGGCGGCCGACCGGCTCGGGTGTCCTTTGGCGGCCGTCGGCCGGGAGCTTGCCCGGCTTCCCCAGGTGCCGGGACGGCTGGAGAGGGTGCCCAACGACCGGCGGCTGCACCTGTTCATCGACTATGCCCACACTCCCGACGCGCTGGAAAAGGTGCTGCAGGCCCTGCGGGAAGTGGCCGGCGCCGGCCGCCTGCTGACCCTTTTTGGCTGCGGCGGCGACCGCGACCGGCAGAAACGGCCGCTGATGGGGCGGCTGGCCCAGCGGTACAGCGACCTGGTGGTGGTTACCAGCGACAATCCCCGCCTAGAGGAGCCGCAGGCAATCATCGCCGACATCCTGGCGGGGATGGAGGTCGACGGCACGGTGCTCGTGGAGCCGGACCGGCGCCGGGCCATCGAAAAGCTGCTGGCCGCCAGCCGGCCCGGCGACCTGGTGCTGGTGGCCGGCAAGGGTCATGAAACCTACCAGGAGATTGGCGCCGAAAAGATCCCCTTCGCCGATCGCGAGGTTTTGCGGGAGGTGCTGGCGGCATGAAAACCACGGCGGCATTCCGGGAGCGGATAGTAACCGTGGGCGAAATTGCCGCGGTTCTCGGGCTGTCCGGGACGGTGGCTGACGCCGCCGACCGGCGGCTGACCGGGATAACCGCCGACAGCCGGCAGGTGCAGCCGGGCAATCTTTTTGTCTGTCTGGCCGGTGAACGTTTCGACGGCCACGATTTTCTGCCGGCGGCCGCGGCGGCCGGGGCGACGGCGGCGATAGTGGCCGCCGGCCGGCAAGCGGCACTGGCCCGGCTGGCGCCGGCCCTGACGCTGCTGCCGGTGGCGGATCCCCTGGCCGCCCTGGGTGACCTGGCCGCCTGGTGGCTGCGGGAAATGGGACCGCGGGTAATCGCGGTCACCGGCTCCAACGGCAAGACCACCACCCGGGAGATGATTGCCGAACTGCTGGCCTGCCGGTGGCGGGTGCACCGCAACCCGGGCAATTTCAACAACCTGATCGGGGTGCCCTGGACGATTTTCACCCTGCGTTCCGACCACCAGCGGCTGGTGCTCGAGCTGGGGATGAACCGCCCGGGGGAGATCGCCCGACTGGCGACTATCTGCCGGCCGGCGGGGGTGGTGCTCACCAACCTGGCGGCGGCCCACCTGGAAGGCCTCGGCGACCTGAACGGGGTGGCGGCGGCCAAGGCGGAGATTTTCACCGGCCTGGATGAGGATGGCTACGTGGTTTACAATGCCGACGACCGCCGGCTGGCGGCCATGGTGACCGCGGCGGCGGCCGGCCGTTCCTGGACCCTGTTGCCGGTGTCTTTGGACGCCGATGCCCCGGTTCCGGTTCGGGCCCGGCAGCTGCGCCTGGGGGCGGCGGGCAGTAGTTTCCGGCTCGAGATTGACGGCGTGGCGGCGCCGGCGACCCTGGAAATTCCCGGCCGGCACCAGGTGGGCAACGCCCTGCTGGCGGCGGCGGTCGCCTGGCAAGAGGGCCTGGCCGTCGGCGAAATCGCGGCCGCCGTTTCCCGCCTGACGGCCCTGCCGGGACGGTTCCGGGTCTGGGAACTGCCCGCCGGCGGCCTGCTGATCGATGACACCTACAACGCCAACCCGGGCTCCATGCGGGCTTCCCTGGACGCCCTGGAAGAGATGGGACGCGGCCGGCCCCGGGCGGCCGTGCTCGGGGACATGTTTGAACTGGGTGCCGCGGCGGCGGCCCTGCACCGGGAGGTGGGGGAGTACGCCGGCCGCCGGGGTCTCGACCTGCTGCTTGCCTACGGGCCGCTGGCGGCCGAGCTGGCGGCGGCGGCGGTGGCCGCCGGCATGCCGGCGGCCCTGGTCCACCATTTCCAGCCCGGTGAGGAGGAAGCCGTTTGCGCCCGGCTGACGGCGCTGCTGCCGGCCAACGGCGTTGTCCTGGTCAAGGGCTCCCGCGGCATGGCGATGGAGAAAATCGTCCACCGGCTGCTGGCCGCCGAGGAGGTGGAAGCGTGATCTATCATCTCCTCTACCCCCTGCATCATTTCTGGTCGGTGTTCAACGTCTTCAAGTACATCACCTTCCGGACCATTTATGCCAGCCTGACGGCCGTTTTCCTGGCCTTCTATTTCGGTCCCAAGGTGATCCGCTGGCTCCGCCGGCTGCAGATCGGCCAGGTGGTGCGTGACGACGGCCCCCAGTCGCACCTGAGCAAGGCCGGCACCCCGACCATGGGCGGCGTGCTTATCCTTTTCTCGGTGGTGGTGTCTACCTTGCTGTGGGCCAACCTGGTCAATATCTATGTCTGGCTGGTGCTGCTGGTGACGGTCTCCTTCGCCGCCATCGGCTTCGTCGACGACTACCGCAAGATGGTGCACAAGAACTCCCGCGGCCTGTCGGCCCGCAAGAAGATGGGATTGCAGCTCGGCATCGGTCTCTTCTTCAGCGTCTGCCTCTATCTCCTGCCGGCATACCCGACGACCCTGACGGTGCCCTTTTTCAAGCGTTTTGCCCCCGACATCGGCTGGTTCTACCTGCTTTTCGGCACCCTGGTGGTGGTGGGCACCTCCAATGCCGTCAACCTGACCGACGGTCTTGACGGTCTGGCCACCGGCCCCTCGATCATCGCTTTCAGCGTCTACCTGCTGTTGGCCTACCTGGCCGGGCACCGGGGCCTGGCAGGCTACCTGCACATCACTTACCTGCCAGGAGCCGGGGAGCTGGCCATCTTCTGCGGCGCCATGGTGGGCGCCCTGCTGGGCTTTCTCTGGTTCAACAC
>JAFDMG010000170.1 GCA_019306045.1 Deltaproteobacteria bacterium
CCCAGGTGGCGGTAGATATTTTCGTTGCCGAGGGCGTTGCGGCCTAAATAGATGATGCCTCCGGCGACCCCATTGATGCGTTCGGTTCCCCGGGTTTTCGGGGGTGCGGTTTTGCCGGTTTCAGGGCCGGCTTTGCCCGGTTTTTTCCTGCCGTTTTTCTTTGTTGCCGCTGCCTGGCGGCTGCGGCCGCAGAGGCCGGCGGCCAGTTCAAGGAGTTCCTGGGCCTCCTCTTCGGGGTCGTTTTCCTGGTTCCCGCTTTCCCGGCTGTTTCCCGCCGCAAGCTTTTCCTGCAGTGCTTCAAGCTGGAAGATGATCTCTTCCAGGTATTCAATCTCTTTTTCGGTTTCGGCCCGGCGTTCGGCGATCATCTTGAGTCCGCGTTTGGCTTTCTTGGCGTTTTTGTAAAATTTTGCCAGATTTTCCTGCGGCGAGAGGGCCGGGTCCAGGGGGATTTCGATCTCGTTGAGATCTTCCGACCAGTAGTCGATGACCCGGATGCTCCGGTCTCCGCGGCTGATTTCGTGAAGCCGGGTTTTGAACAGGTCGCCGAGCCGGGCGTCGTCGAGATGGGCCTTTTTTTCTTCGTACTCGGCGGCCAGCTTTTTGTTCCGGCGACTGAGCCGTTTGCGCTGCTGTTTCAGCCTTTTCAGGAGGTCTTTGATTCCGGCATCACCATAGGCCTGCTGGTAGCGGGGATGGAACCAGTCGTCGTAGAGGGTGAAAAGGGGTTCGACGGCCAGGGTCTCGGGCTGCGGGTGGCCGGTGGCGGTGATCAGGACGAGAGGTTTCAGGTCGGCCGGCGGCCCGGCCGGGGGTGGCTGCCAGGGATTTTGCGGCAGCAGGCGTCCGGCCCCGGGAAGATCGAGCATCCGGGCCCCGATTACCATTTCCGGGCCGGAACAGAGGACGGCGTTGGCGCTTTTCCCGGTCAGTTCGATGACCAGCTGTTTCTCCTCTTCGTCACGGCGCCGGCCGCGGAGGATGACGATGCGGTCGCCCGGAAGCTTTTCCAGCCGGGTTATCCTGGCGCCCTGGAAATGGTGGCGGAGGTAGCTCAAAAATCGCAGCGGCCGGGGCGGGTTGAGGTAGCGGTAAAAGGTGGGATGAAGGCTCGTCTGCCGGGCCGCGATCGAAATCATCAGCCGCAACTCCCCGGCTCGGCCGCCGCCGCGCAGCCGCAGCAGCAGGTGGTACGGGGTCATCTGGTGGATCTTGGTGATGAAGCAGCCCTCGACCAGCGGCGCCAGGCGGGCGGTCATGATTTGGAGGCTGGCATCATCCATGACGATTTATTTCTGTTTTCGAGCGATGCGTTTCCCGGGCGAGGGAAAGGCGGCCGGTTTTCAGCAGAGCTCCTGTTCGTACATCTCGGCATTGAAGCCGACCAGGTAGCGTTTGCCGATTCTGAGGGTCGGGGCCCGGAGGTTGCCGCTCGGGCCCATCGCGGCCTTGAGAACGGCCTCGCGGCTGGCCTCATCCGGGGTAAATTCGGGGATTTTTTTGCCCTTGGCGATGATGATCTTTTGCCCCCGGGAGAGAATTTCCCAGGCTTCGTCGGGGCCGATTCTCTTTTTGCGAGCATCGACGATTTCGGCGATCCCGATATCATGTTGGCCCAGGAACTCCCAGGCTTTTTTGCAGGAGGTTCAGCCCTTGCGCATGTAGGCCCAGTCGATGTCTGTCATTGTTGTCTCCAATTTGTTGCCAAAAGTTATTGGTCAGGAGGTTTCCGGTGGATCCGGGTTTTCCTGGTTTGCGTTGGTATTGGCCGGCTTCGGTTCCGGGAGGATGACCTCGATACGGTCGGCCCGCTGGAGGCCGTGAGGGAGCATCCGACCGCGGCGGCCGCGGTTGCCGCAGTAGTCTTCGAGACTGTTGCTTTTCAGGGTCAGGTGGCGGCGGCCGGCGTAGATCTTGAGGATGGCGCCGGCCGGCAGGATGGCCAGGCTTTTCAAGAGATCCTTTTCGTAGTCGCTGCGGGCCGGGGTCAGGTTGATGATCTTGTTGCCCTTGCCCTTGTTGAGGACCGGCAGCTGGGCCAACGGGAAGATCAGCATGCGGCCGGAACTGCTCAGCGCGACCAGCTTTTCGTTCTCGATATCCTGTAGTTTCAGCGGCGGCAGCGGCCGGCTGCCCGGGGTCAGGCTTAAGACCGCCTTGCCGTTGCGGTTTTTGCTCAAGAGCTCGGGAAACCTGGTGATGAAGCCGTAACCGCTGTCGGCGGCGAGCAGGAAGTAGTCGTCGTTTTCACCCATCAGCAGGTGTTCGACCGGGCTCTTGTCTTCGAGTTGGAGGCGGCCGCTCAAAGGCTCGCCGTGGCCCCGGGCCGAGGGCAGGGTGTGGGCCGGCAGGGTGTAGGTGCGGCCGTTTGCGGCGAGAAAGACCACCGGCTGGTTGCTGCGGCCGTAGACCATGGTCTTGAAGCCGTCGCCGGCCCGGTAGTTGAGTTTTTCCGGGTCGATGTCGCGGCCCTTGGCGGCCCGGACCCAGCCCTTTTCCGAAAGAATCACGGTTACCGGTTCGGTCGGCAGGATGTCGGTGGCGGTCAGGGCATGGGCCTCTTCGCGGACCACGGTCGGTGAACGCCGGGCGTCGCCGAAGTGCTTGGCGTCGGCCTTGATCTCCTTGCGGACCAGGCTTTTGAGCTTGCGGTTCGAGCCCAAGATTCCTTCGAGTTCCTCCCGCTCCTTTTCCAGGGCCTCCTCTTCGGCCCGGATTTTCATCTCCTCGAGTTTCGCCAGGTGGCGCAGTTTCAGTTCGAGGATGGCTTCGGCCTGGGTCTCGGTGAGCTTGAAGCGTTCGATCAGCACCGGTTTCGGGTGGTCGTTTTCGCGGATGATCGCGATCACCTCGTCGAGGTTGAGGTAGGCGATCAGCAGGCCTTCAAGGATATGCAGGCGGCTTAAGACCTTTTCCAGACGGAACTTGAGCCGCCGGCGGACGACCTCGGTGCGGAACTTGAGCCATTCGGCCAGCAGTTCCCTGAGTCCCATGACCCGGGGACGGCCGTCCAGGGCGATCAGGTTGAGGTTGACCCGGTAGTTCTTCTCGAGATCGGTGGTGGCGAAAAGGTGGGCCATCAGCTGTTCGCAGTCGACCCGGCTGGAGCGCGGGATGATGACCAGGCGGACCGGGTCCTCGTTGTCCGATTCATCCCGGAGATCGGCCACCAGGGGCAGCTTCTTGGCCCGCATCTGGGCCGCGATCTGCTCCATCACCCTGGCCCCGGAAACCTGGTGGGGCAGGGCCGTGATGACGATGTCGCCCTCCTCTTTCTCGTAGACCGCCCGCATTTTCAGCGAGCCGGCGCCCTTTTCGTAGATCCGGATGATCTCTTCGCGCGGCGTGATGATCTCGGCGTGGGTCGGGAAATCGGGGCCCTTGATGTGTTCGCAGAGGTCGGCCGTGGTCGCCTCGGGGTGGTCGAGGAGGTGAATGCAGGCGGCCGCCACCTCGGTCAGGTTGTGGGGCGGGATGTCGGTGGCCATGCCGACGGCGATGCCGGTGCTGCCATTTAAAAGGATATTGGGCAGGCGGGCCGGCAGGATCTTCGGCTCCTTCAGGGTGCCGTCGAAATTGTCGCCCCAGTCGACCGTGCCCTGGCCGAGTTCGCTCAACAGCAGTGCGGCGTAGGGCGAGAGCCGGGATTCAGTGTAGCGCATGGCGGCGAAGGATTTGGGGTCGTCGGGCGCGCCCCAGTTGCCCTGACCGTCAATCAGCGGGTAGCGGTAGGTGAAGGGCTGGGCCATCAGGACCATGGCCTCGTAGCAGGCCGAGTCGCCGTGGGGATGGAATTTGCCGAGAACATCGCCGACGGTGCGGGCCGATTTCTTGTACTTGGATCCGGCTTTCAGCCCCAGTTCCGACATCGCGTAGATGATCCGGCGCTGGACCGGCTTGAGGCCGTCGCCGATATGGGGCAGGGCCCGGTCGAGGATGACATACATCGCATACTCGAGGTAGGCCCGTTCGGTGAACTTGCCGAGAAACTGCTTTTCGCAGGTGTCGTAGGTGATATCGCTGGTTGTCTGGTCGTCCGCCATGCGGGAGTTCCTGGTTTTGGGGTTCGGGTTTAAGGTAAATGTTTTG
>JAFDMG010000018.1 GCA_019306045.1 Deltaproteobacteria bacterium
AACCACCTGACCTCTTCCAGTTCGTCGTCGGCGCAGACAAGCCGACCGCCCGCTGCCCGGGCGGTAAAGCCCAGCATCAGCGAACCGGGAAAGGGCCAGGGCTGGGAAGCGACATAGGTTACGGCCTCCACCTCGATGCCGGCTTCCTCCCTGACTTCCCGGGCCACCGCTTCCTCCAGGGTTTCTCCCGGCTCGACAAAACCGGCCAGGACGGAAAACATCCCCGGCGGCCAGGCGGGCTGCCGGGCCAGCAGGCAGCGTTCGCCGTCCGCCACCCGCACGATGATTGCCGGATCGGTGCGGGGGAAATGCTGGCTGCCGCAGTCGGGGTTGACGCACTGCCGCAGGTGGCCGCCCCAGCGGCTCGCGGTGGGCTGGCCGCAGTCGCCGCAGAAACGCTGGCGCCGGTGCCAGTAAAGCAGCGCCCGGGCATAGAACAACAGATACAGCTCCGGGGCGGGCACCGCGGCCAGCAGACGGCGGACGGTCCGGAATTCTCCCTGCGGCGCCAGGGCGGCCGGCACCGCGTCGTCGGCGGCCGGCAGTTCCAGGGCAAAAATCGCGGTGGCCGCCCGGCAGCCGAGAAAAACCGGCACCGCGGCCGCCAGCCAAGGCGCCAGCGCCGTCCGCGGCAGCAAAACCGGCCGCCCCGGCCTCCCGGCAGCAAAAAGATTTTTTCCGCGCCACAGAGGCAGGAAAAGGGTGTCGGCCGCTTCCAGCCGCGCGGCCAGCCACTTTTCATCCCGGCGCTTCTCCGCCCGGCGGTCAATCATGGCAAGGTTGTTCATCAAGGCCCCTCCCGGTCGGTCACTTTCATCGCTCTCAATCAACGGCAAACTGTTCCCGGACATAATTTTTCAGGGAAGTGGCATAATCAAGTTCCCAACCGCCCCGGTAGACGATGGTGGAAGCCAGCTCGCTGGCCAGGATGGCGGCATAATACTTGGTCGGCAGCCGCCGCCGCAGCCGGGCCCGGTAGCGGGGGTTGCCGCTGACAAAAGCCGGCAGATGGGCCAGGATCACCGGCCGGAAAACCTGGCTGGCCGCCAGCCGGGGCCGGGACTGGAAGAAGGCAAACAGCCGGTCGTAATTATCGTTGATTTCGCTGCTGATGCGGTCGGCAATCTCGGTGTAGGGCAGGGCGCCGTCCGCTTCCCGGTAGCGGCGGAAAAGCAGCTGCGCCTCGTCCCGGGCCCGTTTTTCCAGGATTTTCAGCACGTCGGCCACGTAGGCTTCCTTGTGTTCCAGGAATTCCCGGTCGGAAAAAAGCAGGTTGGCGATAATCTCGTAGGAGGAGGAGATAACGCCGCACTTGTTGGCCGCCGCGTCCCGGATGATGATGATCCCCCGCTTCTGCAGCTCCAGCCGGGCTGCCGGGGTAATGAAGGAATTGGCTCCCTCGACGATGGCCCGGCAGGTGGGCCGCCCGTCGTCGGTAAACATCCGCTGCCAGTTGCGGTGGTCAATGGTTTCCGGCCGGCCGCCGGCGGGAATGAACAGGTCCGCCTCCACACTGAAAATGAGACCGTCGAACTCCCGGTAGAAATCATCGGTGGTCACCCACTGCTCCGCCACCCCGTCCGCGCGGCGCTCAACCCGGAGATACAGCTCCCGCAGGCCTTCCAGGCGTTTTTGCCGGCGGTAAAGGATAAAACCGCCGGTCGAGAGGGCTTCCGGGTTGAAATCGGTGATGTTGGCCCGCAGAACCAGCCGCCGCAGCTCCCGGGGATCGAGGCCCCGGGGATCGAAGGCGATCCCGGACCCGGCGACCACCAGCTTGATCCGCACCCGGGGACAGCGCTCCAGCAGCAGGCGCAGGGCGTTGCCGGCCACATCGCCGTTGGGGCCGCCGGTGAGCTTGACGCTGAACTCGTCCCGGTACATATCGATGCCCAGCTGCTGCAGAGTGATGCCGGCGAAGGTGATCACCCCCAGGGAGGTGACCCCGTACTGTTTGTGATTGATCCCCACCTGCTTGCTGGAGATCAGCGCCGAACCGAGGATATACCCCCGCCTGACCGACTGCCGGGCAATCAACTCGATCATCTCGTCGTGCATGTTTTCGTCGGGCCCGAGTTCGATGGGTTCCTCCTCGCCGTAATAGTCGACCACTGCCGGGTGCCGGGCCCGGCCGTTCTCGGTCACGAAGATGTCGAGAAAAGCGTTCAGCATGCCGTACTGGAGCTTGTAGAGGCGCTGGGTCACCCGGCCCGGGTCGTCGCTGATGTCGGAGACGTCGAGGACGACGCCCATCTTCGATCCCCCCTCGTAAATATCCTTGTTTTTCAGGTGCTGGGTATGGGCCAGCACATAAACTTCGCGGAAAAGGGTGTCGGCGTTGGCGATGAAGTCGTCGGCGCTTCGGCAGAGAATCGTCCGCCAGCCTCCCCGGGCAATGTCGGAAAAACCAATGTGGTAGCCGGCCCCGTAGCGGCCGTAGAAAAAGGTGATGCGAAACGGCCGGCGGCCGGTCGGCAGGTCGGCGGTAAACTCGGCCGCCATTTTTTCCAGGTAGCCAGGATCCAGGCGAAAGGCAAGGGCGTGCTTCTCCGGCACGTAAAAATTGGTTTTCAGAGTGTAGCGGATAAAAAGCAGGGCAGTGCGAAAAATGGTCCGCCGGATCTCGTCCAGGTGGCGATGGCCGGTGTTGTAGCCGGCAATCTCTTCCTCGACCTGCCGCAGCTTTTCCTCGTAGCGCGGCTCCCGGTTTTCCACCTCCGGGGCAAAACGCAGGGCAAAAAGGCGGGCCAGGCTCAGGGATTCATCGGGGTTGTACTGGAAGGCCCGCTTGATTTCGCCGAGATTGAAGACATCCGGCTGGCTGTGGGCCAGGCTGGTGTGGCAGAAGGCGATCAGGGTTTCCACCAGGGTGGTTTCCTGGGCGGTCATGATCCCCTTGACGAGGAAATTGTTATAAATTTTGCCCGTGTTGGCAAGGATCTGGGTATTGTAAAGTTCGGTTTTGAGGGTCGGGAAAAGGGGGTGGTCCGCCGTCAGCAGGCTGCCGTCCCGGCCGGCGACGTAAAAGGTACCGAGAAAATAGGCATTGGTGCCGTTGCTGATGTTCAAGCAGTAAGCCCGCTGGATGCCAAGATCAAAGCGGTTGAAAATTTCCACCACCTGGGCCAGGAAGCCGCTTTCATGGGGATTGCCGACGGCGAACAGCAGCCGGCTCTCGCCGTTGCGCGCCAGGACGGCGTCGTTCTCAACGACAAAGAAAAGGCCGTCGTACCGGCAGACGTCCAGATAGAGCCGGATGATTCGGGCCACCCTTTCCGGCGGCGAAATGCGGACGTAGTGGTCGTTGTTCAGCCAGAGGAGGCGCAGAACCCGGTAACAGTCGGCCTGCGAGCCATGGCCGCCGGCCATGAAAACGGCGGCCACCGCCTCTTTCAGCCGACGCGGAATCCGCACCCGGCCGGCGGCGGCAATCTCCCGGTGTTCCCGGCGGTCGAATTCAAACCGCTGGATCTCCAGCAGCCGCCCGGTACGGGGCACCGGCTTGCTGGTGTGGCAAACTTCAGCGTAGGAGATGTTTTTTTCCTTCAGGTGGGCAAATGAACGGTAGAGGGATCCCGGTTCGCTGAGGCTGGCCTGGATCAACAGCCGCTCCCGGTCGGCCAGCACCAGGCGCCGGTTATGGGCCAGGGTGTGCAGGCCGCCGGCCAGGTTGGCCAAAGCCTCGGGCTCGTCGGCCATGGTGATGAAAAAATAGGGATTGATGTGGTGGTGCAGCCAGCTGAAGTTGCGCTCCGCCTGCTGGCAGCGCTGGTGAAGGATGTCTTCAATTTCCAGGTAGATGGCATTTTTAATCTGCTGGGGTTGGTCGGCCATGGCTTTGCACTCCGTTTCTCAAGGGGGCGGGGGAAAACAAGCTGCTGTTGCCGCCCGGCACACCGGCAGGGCGGAACCTGAGAGTCAGCATAAAACATCAGGACGAAAACCACAACCGGATTATCTGTCTGCCGGCGGGGCCGCGACTTTTTTCGCTCAGCGGCCGGCCAGCAGGACAACGGTCTCCAGGTGGTAGGTGTGGGGAAACATGTCCACCGGCTGCACGGCCGCCACCCGGTAGCCGCCGGCCGTCAGCCGGCCCAGATCCCGGGCCAGGGTGAGGGGGTCGCAGGAAACGTAGATCAGCCACGGCAGCGGCGGCGCCAGCAACTGCCGCAACAGTTCCGGCTGACAGCCGCCGCGGGGCGGGTCCAGGAGCACGACATCCGGCTTGATGCCGCCGGCCAGCAGCCGGGCGAACTCCACTTCGGCCCGGCCCTGAAGCCAGCGGACGTTGGCGGCCCCGGCAATTTCCTGATTGCGGCGGGCATCGTCAATGGCGCTGGCCGCCGCCTCGACGCCGTAGACCCGGCGGAAGCGGCCGGCCTGGGTGAGGGCGAAAAGGCCGACACCGCAAAAAAGATCGACCAGAATCCCGGCAGCCACGGCGGCTTGATCCAGAAATTGATTCACCACCGCCACCAGCCTGGCGGCCTGGCGGGTGTTGGCCTGGAAAAACGAGCGGTGGGCAACCTGAAACGGCAGCCCGGCACAGGAAATGGTCAGGGGTTCAACCAAAGGCGGCCGGCCCGACGGCAGCCGCCGGCGGATTGCGGCCGGCAGGTCGCTGCTCAGGGCCGGCACCGGCTGGTCGGCGGCCAGCAAGCCGCTGCGGACGCTGACACTGGCCGGCAGTTTTTCCCCTGACCGCCGGCCGGCCGGCAACGACAGCAGCGCGGCCAGGAAATCATTGTTGCCGGCCTCCTGCAGCCGGCAGCTACCCCCGCAGCCGTAGACATCCACCAGCCGGTGGGAGGCCCGGGCGTAGAAACCGGCCAACGGCCGGCCATCCGCATCCCGGCCCAGCCTGACCGTCGCCTTGTTGCGGTAATGAACCGGGTCTGCCATCGGCAGCGGCAGCGACACCAGGGCGACAATTTCCGGGTTCGCCAGGCGATGAACCAGGTTCTCGGCCAAGATCTCCCGTTTCAGCCGCAGCTGGCAGCTGTATTCCAGGTGCAGCCACTGGCAGCCGCCGCAGCCCCGCTGAAAGGCGGGGCAGTCCGGCGCCGTCCGGCAGGAAGCGGCCGTTTCCAGGGCCAGCAGCCGGGCCCGGGCAAAGCGTTTTTTCCGGCTGACAATTTCCACCCGGGCGACGTCCCCCGGCGCCGTCCGCGGCACGAATACCGCCAGCCCCCGCCAGCGCCCGAGCCCGTCGCCGCCATAGACCACCTTTTCAATTTCCAGGGTAAGCCGTTCGCCCTCGCTGAGCATAATTTGGGTCACATCCCGCGATATTTAATAAAAGGATTTCAGTTTTCGGCGGCCCGCGACGAAAATTTTCCTAAAACGGCCAGGAATTACCCTGGAGGAACGCCATGACCATTCCCGCCACCACCCACCTGCCGGCCCCGGACTACGACCGTCCCCGGTTCCGGCTGCCGGCCGCGGCCCGGGAGAAGATCCGCAGCCGCCTGGCTTTCCTGTACGATGAGGAAACCGCCGACCGCTACCTGCCCGAGGTGGAACGCCTGCTGCAGGTCTACGCCGCCCACAAACCGGCGGCCCTGCTGGCGGCGGAAGAAGATTTCCGGCCGGAGGAACGCTTCAGCGAGCGGGACATCATCCTGATCACCTACGGCGACCTGATCCGCGGCGCCGAGGCCTCGCCCCTGCAAACCCTGGCCAGGTTCTGCGACACCTACCTGGAAGGCACGATCAACACCATCCACATCCTGCCGTTTTTTCCCTATTCCTCCGACCGGGGCTTTTCGATCATCGATTTCTCCACCGTCGATCCCCGGCTGGGCACCTGGGAAGACATCGAGGAACTGGGCCGCCACTACAAGCTGATGTTTGACGGGGTGATCAACCACGTTTCTTCCCAGAGCCGCTGGTTCCAGGAGTTCCTCAACGGCAACCCCCGCTACGAGGATTTTTTCATCTCCTTCGACCACCCCGACGAGCTGACGCCGGAGCAGCGCCGGCTGATCTTCCGGCCCCGAACATCGGACATCCTGGTGAAGTTCCAGACCATCAGGGGCCCCAAATACGTCTGGGCCACTTTTTCCGCCGACCAGATCGACCTCAATTACAAAAACCCGGAGGTGCTGATGCGGGTGATCGAGGTGCTGCTGCTCTACGTCCGCCGCGGGGCGTCGATCATCCGCCTGGACGCGGTCACCTTCCTCTGGGCCGAACCGGGCACCCGCTGCATCCACCTGGCCCAGACCCACGAAATCGTCAAGTTGTTCCGGGACCTTCTTGACCTGGTGGCCCCCCGGGTGGCGCTGATCACCGAAACCAACGTTCCCCACGAGGAAAACATCTCCTATTTCGGCAACGGCCGCGATGAAGCCCAGATGGTCTACAACTTTGCGCTGCCGCCCCTCGTGCTGCACACTTTTTACACCGGCGACGCCACGGCCATCTCCCGCTGGGCCGCCGGCCTGGAAACCGGCTCGCCGACGGCTACCTTTTTCAACTTCCTCGATTCCCACGACGGCATCGGCCTGATGGCGGTGAAAAACATCCTCAGCCGGGAACAGGTAAAATTCATCGTCGACAAGACCCTGGCCCACGGCGGCTTCATCTCCTACAAGACCGGCAGCGACGGCCGGGAGGAGCCCTACGAAGCCAATATCACCTGGTTCAGCGCTCTCAACCCGGAGGGCGACCGCAGCGACGACCTAGCCTTCCAGGTCAAACGCTTTGTCGCCTCCCGCTGCCTCGCCCTGGTGCTGGCCGGAGTGCCAGGCATCTACCTGCACAGCCTGATGGGCACCAGGAATGACGTCGAAGCGGTGCTGCGCACCGATTCCAAGCGGGACATCAACCGGACGGTCATCGACGGGCCGGCCATCAACCGGGCCCTGGAGGATCCCTTTTCCAAGATCTCCCGCATCAGCCGGGAGCTGGGACGCCTGATTGCCATCCGGGCCCGGCGGCCGGCTTTCCACCCCAGCGGCCCGCAACAGGTCCTGCACCTGCACCCGCAGGTTTTCAGCCTCCTGCGCCTGAGCCCGGACAAAGAGGAATATCTTCTCACCCTGATCAACGTCAGCGATCAGGTCATTCACCTGGAAATTGATTTGACCCGCCTGGAAAGCAAGGATGTCTGCCTGCTGGAGGAGCACTGGTTCGACATCGTCAGCGGCATGGAATGGCTGGCTCCCGGGCACCGGCTGGCAATTACCCTGCAGCCCTACGACGTCGCCTGGCTGGAACCCTACCGCCAGCCGGAAACCGCCGGGCAGCCGGGCTGAAAAGACCGCTTCTCAGCCGAGCGCGGCCAGGAACGCCTCCAGTTCCTCCCGCCGGGCCTGCAGCCGCTCCCGCACCCGGGCAAGGGCCGCTTCGTCCAAACCGACAACTTCCAGGTCCTCGACCACCAGCCGGTTGGGCACCCGGTTGCCGTCCTGGCCGCAGGCGATCTCCTGGGCCAGCCGGTTGGCAAGCCGGAGGAGGGCCACATCCACCGGATCGACACCGCCGGCCGGCCGGCGGTGCAGGGCGGCCACCGGGGCCACGATGCGGGCGGGAAAGCGCCAGCGGTTCAGCAGCATGGCCCCGACTTCGCTGTGGTCGATGCCGATCAACTGCCGCTCGATTTCATGCAGCCGGGCCCCCTCCTGCTGCTCGACCTTGGCCAGCACCTGACGGAACAACTCGGGGAAAAATTGATCGAGGACCACCTTGCCCAGATCGTGCAGCAGGCCGATGATAAACAGGTAGTCCCGGTCGGCGGCACCGGCAAGCTGGCGGCTGAGCTCCTGCATGCCGACCGCCACCGCCAGGCTGTGGAGCCAGAGACCGGCGGCGGAAAAGTGCTCGCTGGGAGGCCCGCCCGGCAGGGACTTGATCACCCCGATGGAGATCGCCAGGGATTTGACCATGTTGAAGCCCAGGAGGGCGACGGCATGCTGGAGGCTTTCAATCTGGCGGGAAAAACCGTAGTAGGCCGAGTTGGCCACCTTGAGAATCTTGGCGGTCAAGGCCGGGTCATGGGCAATCACCCCGGTAACTGCGGCGGCGTCGCTGCGAGGGTCTTCCAGCAGGGCCAGCAACCGGGGAATCACCGCCGGCAGGGTCGGCAGTTCCTCGATGCGGGCATAGATCTCTTCGTGCAGTGCCTGGCGGGCATCCATATTCCCCCCGTTTGTCCCTAAAGGCTGACGATCTTGGCTTCCAGCAGGCCGTCCAGGGCCACCAGTTCCTGCAACACCGCTTCCGGCACCTCGTTGTCCAGGGAAACGAAGGAAACCGCCTTGCCGCCTTTGATGCGGGAAAGGTTGAAGCCGGCGATGTTGATCTGGTGCCGCCCCAGGACGGTGCCCACCCGGCCAACGATTCCCGGCTTGTCGATGTTCTTGAAGTAGAGGTAGCGGCCGCTGGCGATCATCTCCAGGTGGAACTGGTCAACGAACAGCACCCGGGGCACCCGGTCGGCGAACACCGTGCCGCCCACCAAATGCTCCTCGGCGTCGGTGCGGATGCGCAGGAGAAAGAGATCGTTGTAGCGCTCGTAGCTGGAAATCTTCGCTTCCTGGACCTTGATATCCCGCTCCTTGGCCAGGTAGGGAGCATTGATAAAAGAGACCGTTTCCTGGAGGTTGCGTTCAAGGAAGCCTTTGAGACCGGCAACGGTGAACGGCTGAAAGCTGAAGGGAATGTCAAAAACCCGCTCGCCGAAATCTTCCTTGAATTTGGGCCCGACCATGAGCAGCTCCACCACCTCCGGCCGGCCGCGGGCGATCTGGGCCAGCAGGCGGCCCATGGATTCGGCCAGGTCGAAGTAAAGCTGCATCTCTTCCGGCAGCTGGGAGCGCATGTAGGGGATATTGACGGCATTTTCGTAGGCCTTGCCCCGCAGGGCGTTGATCACCTGGCGGGCGATAATCACCGCCACCCCTTCCTGGCCTTCGAAAGTGTTGGCGCCGATGTGGGGAGTGACAAAAACGTTGTCCAGCTCGAGCAGCGGATGCTGGCGCAGGGGTTCGTTGCCGAAGACATCGACGGCGGCGGCAAAAACCTTGCCGCCGCGGACGGCATCGCAGAGGTCGTCCTCGTTGATGATGCCGCCCCGGGCGCAGTTGACCACCACCACCCCGTCTTTCATCAGGGCAAATTCCCGGGCGGTGATCAGGTCAATGGTTTCCCCGGTTTTCGGCGTGTGGACGGTGATAAAATCGCTGTGGGTCAGCAGCTCTTCCAACTGCTCGCAGAGGGTGACCCCGAGGCCGTCGGCGCGGGACTTCTTGATGTAGGGGTCGTAGGCGATCACTTTCATGCCGAACGCCTTGGCCCGGGCGGCGACGCTGCCGCCGATGCGGCCGAGGCCGATGATCCCCAGGGTCTTGCCGTACAGCTGCCGTCCCATGAACCGCTTCCGGTCCCATTCCGATCTTTTCAGGGAACTGTTGGCCGCCGGGATCTTGCGGGCTGCCGCCAGCATCATGCCCATGGTCAGTTCGGTGGCGGCGATGGTGTTGCCGGTGGGGGCGTTCATGACGATGATCCCCTTGATGCTGGCCGCTTCGAGGTCAATGTTGTCGAGCCCGACCCCCGCCCGGCCGATGATCTTCAGGCGGCCGGGATTGGCCAGCAGGTCGGCGGTAATGGACGTGCCGCTGCGGGTAATGATGGCATCGTAGTTGCCGATGCAGGCCCGCAGTTCGTCGGGGGCAATGCCGATCTTAAGGTCAACGGCGATGTCGTCTTCCTTTTCCAGAATGGCAATTCCTTCCGGAGCCAGGTTGTCAGTGATCAGGATTTTGAATGGCGCCATAAAAACCCTCCGGGATCGAAATAAAATCGAAATAAAACTGTATGCTGCAGGGAGAAAAACCAGGCAGCAAACCAGTCGAAACTAGCAAAAAAAAAGCCGGAAGGCAATTATTATCAAAACCGTCAAAAATTCGGGCGGAGAAGGGCAGACCGTCGAGGAAAACGCTTGACTAACAACGATAATTTCTGGTAGTCCTTCACACCAATCGGCAAAATACCTGGCTTCAGAAGGAGACCAAACGATGAAAAAGATTTTTTCCGCCTTTTTGTTCCTGCTGCTGACCCTGGCCCTGGCCGTCCCCGGCCTCGCCAAAAGCAAAATCATCAGGATCGGTTTCAACATTCCTCTGACCGGGGAGATCCCCAAGGTCGGTGAATCCTCCAAATACGCCGCCGAAATGCTCAAGGCCGACATCAACGGCAAGGGCGGCCTGCAGGTGGGCAGCGAAAAATACCTGCTGGAGTTCATTTACGAGGACAACGAATCGAAGGCCGAATCGGCGGTGGCCGTCGCCCAGAAGCTGATTGACCGCAACAAGGTGCTGGCCATTATCGGTCCCAACTCCAGCAAGCAGGCGGTGCCGGCCGGCGAGATCGCCGACATGAACCAGACCCCGATGATCTCTCCCTGGTCCACCAATCCCGACACCACCAAGGACCGTCCCTGGGTTTTCCGGGCCGCTTTCCTCGATCCCTTCCAGGGACCGGTGGCGGTCGATTTTGCCATGGAGCAGTTCAAGGCCCACAAGGCAGCCGTGCTTTACGCCCTGGCCAACGACTACAGCAAGGGGCTGGCGGAAATCTTCAAGAACGACTGGGAGAAGAAGAACGGCAAGGGCTCCGTGGTCGCCTTTGAAAGCTACGGCGACAAGGACCAGGACTTCAGCGCCCAGCTGACCACCATCATCGCCGCCAAGCCGGACTTCATCTTCCTGCCCAACAATTACAACGAGGTAGCCCTGATCGTCAAGCAGGCCCACGACCTGGGTTGGAAAGGACCGTTCATGGGTTCCGACGCCTGGGGTTCGGCGGAACTGATGACCCTTTGCGGCAAGGACTGCATCGGCCAGTACTTCTCCACCCACTATGCCGCCGCCGGGGCCACCGGGGCCACCAAGGAGTTCATCGACCGCTACCAGGCCAAGTACGGCTACGTGCCCGACGACGTCGCCGCCCTCACCTGGGACGCCACCCGGCTGGTGCTGCAGGCCATCCAGGACGCCGGCAAGCTGACCGGCAACGTTCGCAAGGACCGCAAGGCGATCCGCGACGCCATGGCCAACATCAAGAGCTTTGCCGGCATCACCGGCAACATGAAGTTTGACGACCAGGGCGACCCGATCAAGTGCGCCGTCGTCGTCCGCATCAACGACAAGGGTGAATTCGTCTTTACCAAGTCCGTCTGCCCGTAACCGCAGTCGCCGGCGCTTTCCGCGCGCCGGCATTTCCACCTTTTGAGAGACGGCGGCTGACGTGCTGCAGACTTTTGTCCAGAATATTCTCAATGCCTTGCAATGGGGGAGTTTTTACTCCCTCATTGCCTTGGGCTACACCCTGGTCTACGGGGTGTTGCTGCTGATCAACTTCGCCCACGGCGACGTGGTCATGGTCGGGGCCTACATCGCCTTTTTCATCGCCTCCCTGCTCCTCGGCCACTACAGCTTCTTTCCCCACGCCCTGCCGGGCGGCGTCGCTCTGGTGCTGACCATCATCCTGACCATGATCCTGACCGCCGCGGTCGGGGTTTCCCTGGAACGGATCGCCTACCGGCCGCTGCGGCGCAAGGGAGCCCACCGGCTCTATGTAGTAATCACCGCCCTGATGTGCGGTCTGATCCTGGAAAACGGCAACCTGGCCCTGCTCGGGGCCAGCCGGAAGAAATTCCCCGAGATGGTCGACAAGGTGGTTTACAACCTCGGGCCGATCAGCGTCACCAACCTGAAGATCGCCGTCATCCTGGCGGCCCTGCTGGTTTTCATTCTCCTGCAGTTCATCGTCACCCGGACCAAGATCGGCATGGCCATGCGGGCCATCTCCTACGACAAGTTCGCCGTTCCCCTGATGGGCATTCCCATCGACACGGTGATCGTTTTCACTTTTATCCTCGGCTCGTCGATGGCCGGGCTGGCCGGCATCCTCTTCGCCCTTTCCTATCCCATCCTCGATCCCTACATGGGGCTTTCCATCGGCTGGAAGGCGTTCATCGCCGCCGTGGTCGGCGGCATCGGCGACATCCGGGGAGCCTTCGCCGGCGGCTTCATTCTCGGCTTCGTGGAGATCATGGTGGTGGCCTTCTTTCCCTCCAGCTACCGGGACCTGTTCTCCTTCACCATCCTGCTGCTCATCCTGACCATCCGGCCCACCGGCCTGTTCGGGGTCCCGAAAACCACCAAGATCTAGAGGCAGACCACCATGAAACAGAAACTCGCGGTTCCCGTTCTCCTGTTTGCCCTGCTGGCGGTGGTCATGACCCTGGTCCAGTTCGAAGTCATCGATCTCTACATCCAGACGATCATTCTTTTTATCGGCATCAATATCATTATCTCTTCCAGCCTGAACCTGGTCAACGGCCACATGGGTGAATTCTCCTGCGGCCACGCCGGCTTCATCGCCGTGGGGGCCTACGTTTCCTCGGTGCTCTCGGTGGCGCTTTTCGCCCAGGACCGGATCTTCGGCGCCCCCCTGCTGCCGCCCCAGTACACGGTTTACGCCTTCCCGGTTATCCTGGTAATCGGCGGCCTGGCGGCGGCTTTCGCCGGCCTGCTGGTGGCCCTGCCCTCCTTCCGCACCCGGGGGGACTACCTGGCGATCATCACCATCGCCGCCAACTACATCATCATCACCGTGATCATCAACATCGACAAGATCGGCGGCGCCAGGGGCTTCATGGGCATGAAGCGGGTGGTTTTCGCCATGGAAGACACAGCGGCCATCCCCTGGATGGTCCTGTGGGTCTTCCTGTTCACCATCCTCAGCATTATTGCCATCCGGCGCTTCGTTTCCTCCACCTACGGCAAGGGGATCATCGCCATCCAGCAGGACGAAGTGGCCGCCGAGATCATGAGCGTCAACACCAACAAGATGAAGCTGATCGCCTTCATGCTTTCTTCCGGCCTGGCCGGCATCGCCGGCGGCCTCTACGCCCACGTCATCGGCTACGTCAACCCCAAGTCTTTCGACATTCTCAAATCCACCGAGGCCCTGGTCATGGTCTACCTGGGCGGCATGGGCTCGATCACCGGCTCGATCCTCTCGGCGGTATTGTTCACCTTGCTGCTGGAGCTGCTCCGGCCGCTGCAGATCATCAAGTGGATCGTCATCCCCCTGCTGCTGATCATCCTGATGCAGTTCCGCCCCGAGGGAATCATGGGCAACCGGGAGCTGGTTGACATCTTCCCCAAACTGAAAAAATTCTACCGCTTCAAATAAAACGACCATGACCGTGCTCAAAATAACCGCCCTGACCCAGTATTTCAGCGGTCTCTGCGCCCTGGACAATTTCAACGTCGAGCTGCGCGCCGGCGAGCTGGTGGGGCTCATCGGCCCCAACGGCGCCGGCAAGACCACGGTCTTTAACCTGGTGAGCGGCTTCTACCGGCCGACCAGCGGCGAGATCAATTTTCTCGGCCGCTCCCTGGTGGGCCTCAAGCCGCACCAGGTTACCATTCACGGCGTTGCCCGGACCTTCCAGAACATCCGCCTCTGGAACGAAATGACGGTAATGGACAACATCCGCCTGGCCCACCACGGCAACCTGCAATACAACCTCAGGGACCTCTTTTTCCGCACCAGAAGATACGCCGAGCGGGAAAAGGAGATCTACCAGCGGGCCTGGCACCTGCTCGAGGTCTTCAACCTGGCCGACCACGCCGAGGAAAAACCGAAAAACCTGCCCTATGGCATGCAGCGCAAGGTGGAGATCGTCCGGGCCCTGTCTTCGGAACCCAAGCTGCTGCTGCTGGACGAGCCGGCCGCCGGCCTGACCTCCAAGGACACCGTCGAACTGATTGAACTGATCAAGTGGATCCATCGCCATTTTGAAACCACCATCTGGATGATCGAACACCAGATGAAGGTGGTCATGAGCCTCTGTTCCCGGATCACGGTGATCGATTTCGGCAAAACCATTGCCGAGGGCACGCCGGAGGAAATCCGCAACCACCCGGAGGTCATCAGGGCCTACCTGGGAGACGACCAGATCTGATGCTACTTGAAGTCAAAGACCTGAAAGTCCAGTATGGCAATATCGCCGCTCTGCACGGCATCGATTTTCACGTGCGCGAGGGGGAGATCGTTACCCTGATCGGAGCCAACGGCGCCGGCAAGACCACCACCCTCTACACCATCTGCCGCCTGCCGCCGCCGGAAGCGCCGAAGCTGGTGGCTGGCGACATCCTTTTCCGGGGCCAGAGCATCGTCAAAACCGAGCCCCACGACATCGTCCGTCGCCTGCATATCGCCCTAGTGCCTGAAGGCCGGCACATCTTCGGCAACCTGACGGTGCTGGAGAACCTGAAGCTGGCCACCTTCGCCCGCCGCGACCAGGAAAAAATCAACGAAGACTACGAGCGGATTTTCGACCTGTTTCCCCGCCTGGCGGAACGGCGCCGGCAGCGCAGCGAGCTCCTCAGCGGCGGCGAGCAGCAGATGCTGGCCGTCGGCCGGGCCCTGATGTCCGGCTGCCAGTTCCTGATGCTCGACGAACCTTCCATGGGCCTGGCACCGCTGCTGATGTACGATATGTTCCGGGCGTTGAAAAGGTTGAACGAGGAGGGGATGACTATCCTGCTCATCGAGCAGAATGCCCATGTGGCTTTGGAATTCGCCCACCGGGGCTACCTGCTGGAAACCGGCAACATCGTCCTTGCCGGCACTTCCAGGGAGCTGATGGATACCCCGGAGGTACACAAGGCCTACCTGGGCGGCTGAGCGCCGGCGCGTTCACACGGCGGCCGCCACCTGGTTGTTCCAGTCGCAGGCCTCGGCGTAGAGGGCCGGAATGACCGCTTCGTCAATCCCGAGTTTCCGGGCCACTTTCCGGACCGCCGTCCAGCGTCCCTGTTCGTAGGCGATCACCAGCACCAGGAAGCCGGCCAGCACCCCCTTGCGGGCCACCAGGGCCTTGACCAAGTCTTCCGCCAACGGCAGCTTTTCCATAATCTTGGCCATCGGCTGGTCCATGATGGCATCCATGAGGGAAAACATGCCGACGGTAAACAGCATGGAAGGTTTGAACTGGTAGCGGCTCTGGCGGCCCAGGAGTTCACAGAACTTGCCCCGGATGCAGGAGAGGTTGATCAGTTCCCGCGGCTTGTCCGCCGCCAGGTTGGTGATCGCCATCAGGGAGATGAACCGCCGCATCTCGTCGGCGCCCATGTAGACCAGCGCCTGCTTGATGGCCTCGATCTTTCCCGGCCGGGCGAAGTAGGGGGAGTTGATGTAGCGCAGCAGCTTGTAGGAAATCCCCACGTCGCTGGACACCAGCTCCTCGACCTGGTTGAAGTCAAAATCATCCTTGTTGATTTCCGCCATGATCTGCAGCTGCACCAGCTGGGAAGCCCCGATGTCCTGCCCCTGGATGACCTCCGGCTTGCAGAAAAAATAACCCTGGAAAAGTTCTTCTAACTCTTCACTGGTTTCCACTTTTTCCGCCAGCAGCTTCACTTTGTGGCCGGCGAGCTTGCTCAGGTAAGCCCTGATTTCCTCGACGCTGCTGAGTCGGAAATCGAATTTGATGATGTCCGCCAGTTCGATCAGCGGCTCCATCTCTTCGGTGTAGGTGAAGTCATCCAGCGCCAGCAGATAGCCTTTCCGGGAAATTTCCCGGCAGGCG
>JAFDMG010000171.1 GCA_019306045.1 Deltaproteobacteria bacterium
CGGCAGCTGCTGCGCCAGGCCGCCGCCATCGCCGCCTGGCACAGCAAGGCCCGCCAGGGCGGCACGGTGGCGGTTTCCTGCACCAAGGCCAAGTACGTCGGCAAGCCGCGCGGCGCCAAGCCCGGAACGGTGCAGATCCGCCGGGAAACCGTTCTCAAGGTCAAGCCGGCCCTGCCGGCCGGCGACAGCGGCGAGGCGGAGTAGCCGGCGGCCGGGGCCAGCCGCAAGCATAGCTTTTCTCGACATAACCACGGGAGAAAAACGATGGAGTACCAGCCAATCGGCATCATCCATTCCCCTTTCCAGGAACCGGCGGGCATGCCGATTCAACCGGCGGCCGCCGGCGACACAGAGGGAAAAGTGGAAATTTTTCCCGAGTTCAGCGCCGGTCTCAAGGACCTGGAGGGTTTTTCCCACCTCATTCTCATCTACCATTTTCACCGCAGCCAGGGCTACCGGCTCCAGGTGGTACCCTTCCTGGACACCGAGCCCCGGGGCGTTTTCGCCACCCGGGCCCCCAAGCGTCCCAATCCCATCGGCATCTCGGTGGTCAGACTGCAGGGGGTGGACGGCAGGACGCTGGCAGTCAGCAGCGTCGACATCCTCGACGGCACCCCCCTGCTGGACATCAAGCCCTACGTCCCCGATTTTGCCCCCGGGGGGGAGGTACGGATCGGCTGGCTGGAGAAAAACCGGCGCACCATCAGGCAGCGCCAGGCGGACGACCGGTTCAAGTAACGGACCGCCGGGTGAAAACGCGGCAGTCCCCGCGGCCGGCAGATTGGAGGGAAGAAAACGTCATGGACGAGGAGAAAAAGCTGCTGAACACCAGGGAGGTCGCGGCCTACCTGAAGATCAACGAAAAGAAAGTCTACCAGCTGATCCAGGAAGGCTCCATCCCCTGCACCCGGGTGGTAGGCAAGTGGCTCTTCCCCCTGGAGCAGATCAATCTCTGGCTCGAAGAACAGACCGAGCTGGCCAAGAACATCCTGGTGGCCGGCAGCGACGACCCCCTGCTGGTCAGCCTGATCGAGGATTTCAACCGGGAATACTGTCCCCGCTACCTGGCTTTTCACGCCGCCATCGGCAGCCAGCGGGGGCTGATCGCCCTGGCCACCGGCAAGGCCCAGGTGGCCGGCGTCCACCTTTTCCACCCGCCCACCGGCGACTACAACCTGCCGTACGTCAAGAAACACCTGGCCGGCAAGAAATACGCCGTCGTCAACCTGGCCTATCGGCAACAGGGGTTCCTGGTGCCGCCGGGCAATCCCAAGGGAATCCGCGGAGTGGCCGATCTGGAGCGGCAGGAGATCCGCCTGGTCAACCGCAATGCCGGCTCCGGCACCCGCTACCTGCTTGACTACCTGCTGGCAAAAGAGAAACTGGTGCCCGGGGAGATCCGGGGCTACCAGAACGAACGGGTTACCCACCTGGAAACCGGCCTGGCGGTCCTGCGGGGGGAAGCCGACGTCGGCATGGGGATCGAGTACATCGCCCACCTGCTGGGGCTGGATTTCATTCCCCTGCTCGAGGAGCGCTTCGACCTGGTGACCATGAAGGAAAACCTGGCGTCCCACCCGCTGCGGGATTTTTTCGCCTTCCTCGAACCCGAACGGCTGACCCTGAAAACCGAGGCTTTCAAGGGCTACGACTGCCGCCAGGCCGGCGAACAGATTGCCTGAAAGCCCGCGGCGGCCGGCGCCTCCCACTCCCGGCGACGGTCAGGAAGCGGCGGAAGCAGCGGCCGCTCGGCGGTCGCCGGCGGTTCCGTTCAGAGGCAGGGTCACCGTCACCCGGGTGCCGACGCCGACCTCGCTCTCGACCCGGATCTGTCCCTGGTGGTCGTTGATGATCTTGCGGGTAATGGTCAGGCCCATGCCCGCCCCGGACATCTTGCTGGTAAAGAAGGGATCAAAGATGCTTTCCAGGTCCTTGGCGGCAATGCCCCGCCCGGTGTCGCTGACCACCACCTGGATTATGTTCCCCGCCGCCGCCGTCCGCAGCCCCAGGCGGCCGCCGGGCGGCATGGCCTCCACGGCGTTGGCAATCAGCTGGGCAAAAGCGATCACCAGGTTCTTGCGGTTGACGGCGACCGGCGGCAGCTGGGGATCATAATCCTTTTCCACCACGATCTGCTTCTGCTCCAGGAGAGCCTTTTCCTCGGTGAGGGCGGCGTCCAGCAGCTCGTTGACCGCCGCCGGCTCCCGGCTGCCGTTGGGCACCATCTTGAAGCTGAAAATGTCGTTGACCATTTTTTCCAGCCGTTCGGTCTCCTTGAGAATCACCTCGGCGTACTTTTTCTTGCGGTCCCCCTCCGGCAGTTCGTCATAGATCCGCCGGGCAAAGCCGCCGATGGCCACCACCGGGTTGCGCACCTCGTGGGCCACCCCCTCCACCATCTGGTCGAGGGCTTTCTGCCGCTCCCGCTCCATCATCTGCTGGCGCTCTTCCTTCGCCTTCAGCAGCGACCGGATCCGGGCCAGCAGCTCCTGGAAGTTGAACGGCTTGGTGACGTAGTCGTCGGCGCCGATGTCCAGGCCCTTGACTTTGTCGGGGACCTCCCGCTTGGCAGTCAGCATCAGCACCGGTATCTGGCGGGTGGCCTCATCCTTTTTCAGGATTTCACAGACGGCAAAACCGTCCAGCTTCGGCATCATGATATCGAGCAGCACCAGGTCCGGCTTGGCTTCCCGGGTCATTTTGACCGCCTGCTCGCCGTCGTAGCCCTCGATGGTCTGGTAGCCGACCGCCCGCAGCCGCTTGCGCAGCAGTTCGACGTTGTCCAGGTTGTCGTCCACGATCAGGATGGTTGCCGCCATGTCCTTGTCACCGTCGCCGCCGGCCCGGGCCGGCAGTCGATATTTCAGTCGATTTTCAGCTCCATCGACTCGTCGGAATTGCGGAGAATCAGGTTGCGGATGTGTTTCTGGGTGTAGTTGCCCATCATGTCCAGGTCACCGATCAGGTCGGCGCGGATCTTTACCGTCAGGTTGGCCAGCGCCTTGGAAAGTTCATCCAGGTTGTCGCTGATTTTCGCGTCCCGGGCGCAGGGCTGGAGGATTTCGAGGAAATGATGGAACTCCTTGAGCACCGGCGGCGAGGAAAAGATGGCCAGCCGGTGGGTAATGAACTGCATGCGGATGAGATCCCGCTCGGTGATGTTTTCCGTCAGGGACATCTCCTCGATGCGGTCGATGAGCTGTTCGTAGGTCCTGGTTTTCAGCTCGATGAACTTGAGGCTCTGCTCCTTTTCGATCTCGACCGCGGTCTGCTTGTTGAGCAGCAGGGCGGTGATCAGCACGGTGGCCAGGGTGCCCAGGATGATGAGGACGATCTCCTGGGTGAAAGGCGTCCGATCGGTCACCCGGTAGGCGTAGCGGAGGAAGGCGTAGCCGCCGACGACGGTGACCGCCGTCAGCAGTAAAAGCATGAACTGTTTGCCGGTTCTGGACAAAAAAAGCTCCTTGCGGCGGGAAAATCGCCATGGTTTACCCGGCGCTGCCGCCGGCGGCAACCGGGGCTGAACGGCACGGCGCCGCCTCCCGGCCACACACCACGGCAAAAAAACCAGTGCCAGCCGCGGCCGCCCCGCCGCCCGGGGTTCAGCCGCCGGCGCCGTCAGCCGGCCGTCACTTGGCCGGTTCGATTTTGCTGATCTTGGACCCCTGCAGGCCCAGGCCGGCCATCAGTCCTTTCTGGTTGAAGAAAAAGGCATACACGGCATCCTTGGCGGTAGTGGTCGTCAGGCTGCCGGCCATGCCCTTGTCAACGACGACAATGCTCGGCCCGACGCCGATCTCCCAGCCCTTGCTCTTCTTCAGGTAATCCAGGGCGTCGTCAGTCATGAAAAAGAGGGCGTAGCCGAACGACTGGGCGCCGGCCTGCAGGCCGTAGGAAGCGGCCACCGTCCGGTAGTAGCCCACCGTGTGGCCATGCTGCCGCAGGGCGCCCTCGCCATACTGGCCGCCGACCACCAGTCCGGCCTTGAGAATCCGGGGAAAAACCAGGATCCCCTTGGCCACCTGGGCCAG
>JAFDMG010000172.1 GCA_019306045.1 Deltaproteobacteria bacterium
CTGATCAAGAAGAACCTGGTGCTTGAACGGCTGCGGGAGATCGAAGCCCTGCGGATTTTTTGAGGGCCGGAACGGGGTGGCCGCCGCCGGCGGCCGGCGGCGCTTCTGCCGGGCAATAACCGGTCTGTCAACGACAGGGGGTTTGAGGGATGAAAGAATTGGCCAAATTTCTTTTCGAGGCCGGCATGCTCAAGCGGACGCCGCGCAGCGGCCTGCAGTTCCTCGGTTCCGGCAACGAATCGGTGGCCGAGCACATCTGTCGGGCAGTTTACATCGGCTACGTGCTGGCCAAGCAGACGCCCGGGGTCGACGAGGAAAAATTGCTGAAAATGTGCCTGTTTCATGACCTGGTGGAGTCCCGGACCGGTGATCTGAACTACGTCAACAAGAAGTATGTCCACGCCGACGAGGAGCGGGCGATGGCCGACATCTGCCGGCCCCTGGAGTTCGGCGGCGAAATGGCGGCCCTTTTCCGGGAGTTCAACGAGCGGGAGACCCTGGAGGCCAAGCTGGCCAACGATGCCGACCAGCTGGAGCTGCTGCTCCTGCTGCGGGAATGCCAGGATCTGGGGAACAAGTATTCCGCCGACTGGATTCCCATCTGCATCAAGCGGCTGCAGACCGACGCCGGCCGGCGGCTGGGGGAGGCAATCATGGCCACCGACTGGTCGGCCTGGTGGTTCGAGGCCGACGACGAGTCCTGGTGGGTCAACGGCAGATAAGAAGTTTTTCGTGATCCTTGACGGTTAACGGCAAATTCCGGCAGTGGGAAGAGGTGAGCGATGAGCGACAGTCAGCAGGCGCGGGAACACTGGAGCAGCAACCTGGGTTTTATCCTGGCGGCGGCCGGTTCGGCCGTCGGCCTGGGAAACATCTGGAAATTTCCCTACATCACCGGCCAGAACGGCGGCGGGGCTTTTGTCCTTGTCTACCTGGCCTGCATTGCCGTCATCGGCCTGCCGGTGATGCTCTGCGAGCTGGCCATGGGGCGCCGCACCCAGAAGAACCCAGTAGGGGCCTTCAAAAAGCTGACGCCGGCTTCCTCCACCCTTGCCCACCTGATCGGCGGCCTGGTGGTGCTCACCGGTTTCTGTCTGCTGCCCTTCCAGCAATACGGCTGGGGGGTGATGATGGTGCTCCTCGGCGGGGCGATCTTCCGCTACAGCTGGGTGGTGGTCGGGGCCATGGGCGTGCTCGCCGGCTTCACCATTCTCTCCTTTTACAGCGTTGTCGCCGGCTGGACCATCGGCTACATCTGGAAGGCGGTCACCGGCCAGCTGAATTTTTCCACCGTTGAGGTGGCCGCCAGCCATTTCGGCCATTTCATCACCAATCCCGGCTGGGCCATCGGCTGCCACGCCATTTTCATGCTGCTCTGCATGGTCATCGTCTACAAGGGAGTGCAGTCGGGGATCGAGTACTGGTCCAAGATCCTCATGCCGGTTCTATTTCTTCTGCTGGTGGCCCTGATCATCCGCGGCGTTACCCTGCCGGGGGCAATGGCCGGGGTGGAGTTCTACCTCAAGCCCGATTTCAGCAAGATCAACACCAACAGCGTTCTCCAGGCCCTCGGCCACGCCTTTTTCACCCTCAGCCTGGGCATGGGGGCGATCACCACCTACGGCAGCTACGTCGACCGGAAGCAGAACCTGTTCCTGGCTTCCCTGTCCATCGCCGGCCTCGACACCCTGATTGCCCTGATGGCCGGCCTGGCCATCTTCCCGGCGGTGTTCGCCCAGGGGTTCCAGCCCAACGCCGGTCCCGGACTGGTGTTCCAGGTGCTGCCGACGGTGTTCAACCAGATTCCGCTGGGCAGTCTCTGGGCGGCGATCTTTTTCTTTCTCCTGCTGGTGGCCGCCCTGACTTCGGGCATCAGCCTGCTGGAGGTAATCACCGCCTATTTCATCGATGAGAAGCAGTGGAGCCGGGCCCGGGCGACCATCGTTTTCGGCATCGTCATCTTTCTCCTCGGCTGCCTGAGCGCCGTCAGCGTCGCCGGCTGGGAGAATATCGAGTGGCTGCACCGGCTGCTGGTGGCCGTCTTCGGCAGCGTCAAGGGCTCGTTCTTTGACGTCATGGACAACCTGTCCTCCAACTGGATGCTGCCCCTGGGCGGACTGTTCATCTCCCTTTTCGTCGGCTGGATCTGGGGGACGAAGAACGCCATGGCCGAGATCCGCCACGGTTCGGCCAACTTTGCCGACGTCCACCTATTCAGCCTGCTGGCCGGGCTCAAGGACGACCAGGCCTACAACGCCGAGTTCCACGTCCTCACCCTGGCTTCCCTCTGGGGGGTGTTCATCCGTTTCATCAGCCCTTTTGCCGTCCTGATTGCCTTTTTCTACACCGTCGGCTGGCTGAAATTGTCCTAGCCGCGGCCTTGTTCGCGGCGGCAAAGCGTCAAGGACCGGCGACTAACCAAAGGAGAGTGACATGAGCGACGAAATAACCTGGCAGGTGCAGGCAACCGTTGAGCCGCCGGCCGCCGGCCTGCGGGTTTTTCTCCACAGCGAGGAACGGGAATTTTTCCTGGCCGATGACCGGCTTGGCGACCTGGCGGACCGGGTGCGGTCGGGTGATCTCAAGCAGCCTTTTTACCTGGCCGACCGGCAGCTGGCCGGGGGCGACTACCTGGTGCCCCTGGCGGCTTTCAAGGGTCTCAACATCTGGGAGGCGGTCAAAACCGGGGCTGCCCGGGCCCTTTCCCTGGCCCGGGAGCTCAAAATCGCCACCCTGACCCTGGTGCTCGACGCCCGGGGGGCCCTGGGTTTTCACAAGAAGGCCCTGGAAGGGATCCTGCTGGGGGCCTACCGCTACCGGGCTTTCAAACGGGAAGAAGATGATGCCCCGGCGCCGCTGCGGGTGAATTTTGCCGTCGGCAGCCTTGACCGGCAGGCCGTGGCCGCCGAACTCGAGCGCACGACGGTGGTCTGCGGGGCGGTGAACCGGGTGCGGGAGCTGGTCAATCACCCGGCGGCCGTTCTCGGTCCCGAGGAACTGGCCGCCGCCGGCCTGCGGCTGGCGACCGACTACCAGTTGCAGGCGGAGGTCTGGGACGAGAACCGCCTGGCGGCGGCCGGCTATAACGGCCTGCTGGCGGTCGGCCGGGGCAGCGTCCGGCCGCCGCGGTTGGTGGAACTGCGGTACACGCCGGCCGGCGAGAGCCGGGCCCACGTCGCCCTGGTGGGCAAGGGGATTACTTTCGACTCCGGCGGCCTGTCTTTGAAGCCGGCCGCCGGCATGGAAACCATGAAGCGGGATATGGCCGGAGCGGCGGCGGTGCTTGGCGCCCTGGAGATCGTGGCCGCCCTGCGGCCGCCGGTGACCGTCACCGGCATCCTCTGCCTGGCGGAAAACATGCCGGACGCCCGGGCCCAGCGGCCGGGGGACATCATCACCATGAAAAACGGCAAGACGGTGGAGGTCAAGAACACCGACGCCGAGGGGCGCCTGGTGCTGGCGGACGGCCTGCTGCGGGCCGCGGAGCTGCAGCCCGACTACCTGGTGGACATCGCCACCCTCACCGGTGCCTGCCTGGTGGCTCTTGGTGACAAGATTGCCGGCGTGCTCGGCGACCAGCCGCTGGTGGACCGGCTGCTGCAGGCCGGCCGGGAAAGCGGCGAGATCCTCTGGCAGCTGCCCCTGGAGCCCGGCTATCGGGAGGATCTGCGTTCCGATTTCGCCGACCTGGCCAACGTCGGCGCCAACCGCTACGGCGGCACCATCCGGGGGGCCCTCTTCCTGCGGGAGTTCGTCCCGGCCGGGATTCCCTGGGCCCATATCGATATCGCCGGGCCCTCTTTCGTCGACAAAAAATGGAAATATTTTGTCCCCGGGGCCACCGGCTTTGGCGCCCGGGTGCTGGCCGGCCTGGTGAAAAACCTCTGAGATGAGTTCCGGCCCCCTGGTCAGCGTCATTATTCCCACTTGGAACCGGGCGGCCCTGGTGGTTGAGGCGGCAGCCTCGGTGCTGGCCCAGGACTACCCGCGGCTGGAACTGCTGGTCGTCGACGACGGCTCCACCGACGAACCGACGATACCCGCGAGCGGCTGGCTGCCATTGGCGACGACCGCCTGCGGCTGCTGGTCAACGAGGAAAATCTCGGCGTCAGCGCCGCCCGCAACCGGGGCATCCGGGCCGCCGCCGGCGAATTTATTGCCCTGCTGGATTCCGACGACCTCTGGCGGCCGGCCAAGCTCCGCCGGCAGCTGGAGTTTTTTCGCCGCCGCCCGGCGGCCCAGATCTGCCAGACCGGCGAGGTCTGGATCCGCAACGGCGTCCGGGTCAATCCCCGCCGCCGGCACCGGAAATATT
>JAFDMG010000173.1 GCA_019306045.1 Deltaproteobacteria bacterium
CAAGGGCAGGGCCAGCAGCACCTGGAGAAGGGAGAGGGAAACCCGCCGCTCGCCGCCGGCCAGCCGCAGTCCCAGAAGGCAGGCCAGCACCAGCAGCAGGTTCAGCACGTAAAAAAGCTGGTTGATCATCGGGGGAGACCTCCGGAGACGGGGGAAACGGCGGCGGCCAGCCGGCCAGGCCAGTCGGTCAACGATAGCATTTAACCCGGGCGGAAGGCAAGTCCCGGGGCCGGAACATCCCCCGGAACCGACTCAGAAACTACGGCGCATGGCCAGGTAGAGATTGGTGTTGTCCTGGAACTGGCCGAAAAAGGTGTAGCGGTGGGCCCCGAAAAAGAGGTTGCCGCCGGCCTCCACCAGCCAGTCGTCGGTCACCTTGTAGCTGGCCTTTGGCCGCAGGTAGGCATCCTCGTCGGTGGGGGAATAGTAGGTGAACAGGGAAAGGGTCAGGTTCTGGTCCAGCAGCAGGCGGGTGAGGCGCAGGGTAAACACCGAGCGGTACTCGTCGGCCCGATGCTGGCCGGGGGGCAGGCTGTCCTTGTAATTGGCGTAATCCTGCATGTATTCCAGATAGTACTGCAGGCCGCCGGTGAAATCCCGGGCCAGCTCCCGCTCGTAGCCGGCCAGAAAGCGCCACTCGCTGTTGCGCACCAGGGGGTCGTCGCCGTCGCGGTCGTCGCGGGAGTCATAGTAGCCGGTTTCCAGGTTGCCCACCCCCCCCAGGAGGTGGCTCCGCAGGCTGGCGCCCAGCACCCGCAAACGGGGGAAAAACAGCTTGCCATTGGCGGGGTTCAGCCCCTCCGGCGTCTTCCAGAAGCCATCGTAAAAATAGAGGGCCGCTTCGAGGTTGCCGAAAGTGCGGTAAAGGCGGCCGGCGAACTCGTCGTCGGTAAAAAAACGGTTGCGGTTCTCGTCGTGGAGGGTGTCGTGGTTGCCGGCCAGGCGGCCAAGAGCCGGGTTCCAGTAGGAAAGCCGCTCGCCGGTGATGTAGGTGGAGGGGTTGAAGCAGGGCACGTACACCAGGTCGAGGTTGACCAGGTCGAAAAAAAGGCTGAGCCGGGCGGCGTCGGCGGGGGCCTTCAGGTACTCGCTGTCCCGGCCGCAGAAAAACGACTGCCAGTCCTTGGGAAAGAGATCGTTGATGAACAGCAGGTCGCCGGTGCCCCAAGTGAGCACCTGGCGGCCCACCTTGAGATCGGCAAACTCCAGCGGCGAGGTCAGCAGGTAGAGCTCCCGCAGCAAACCGCGGTTTTCCTCCGTCACCCCGTCGGCCAGCAGGTCGCCCTTGAACTTGAGCAGCAGCCAGTCATAATCGCCGTCGGCCTCCAGCTGCAGGCGGCCCTCGGCCAGGGAGGCTTGCCGCTGATGGGGGTCGGCCACCAGCCGGCGACCGTAGCGGGCCTCCAAAAAGCCGGTGAACTCAAGCCCCAGCGCCGCCGGCCAGTCGCCTGCGGCGGCCGTCACCGGCCGACCGGCGGCCACTGCTCCCAGCACCAGCAGGAGAACGAAAAACCACTTTGGGCACCGGGCCCGCCGCCGCATCCCCTACCTCCGCACCGCCCGGGGCGGCCGCCGCAGGTAGCGCTCGGTGAAGATCTTGCGGTCGAGACCGATGTTGTACTTGATCCGGCTGAACTCGGCCACCGTCTGGCCGCCGGAGGCCAGGTTGCGCACCCGGGACCTGGTCACCGTGGGAAAACCCTGAATATTTTTCACTTCCAGGGCCTCCACCACCCGGTAGAGCTGGCCCTCCTTGTCCAGATACTCGGCCTTCATCGGCATGAAGTTCTGCTTGTCGATCCAGACCTTGTAGGCGGAAAACTCGACGCTGGCCGGATCCTTGGGGATGTTGTTAAGGACGTAGTACTTGTCGGTGGTCTGCACCAGTTCGTGGCGGTCCTCGTTGATGCCGCGGCCGGAGACGTCCTCGTAGACAAAGTCGGAACCAACGAAACTGGTGCGCTTGTCGGAGGCGGCAATCCTTTTCACCAGGTCGAGGGCCGGCAGGTAAAGCCAGCGGTCGTCATCCCGGTCCACGTGCTTGTGCACCAGGTAGACCATCTGGCGCACGTCGGCCGGGGCCTTGAAATAGACGTAAAACAGCTGCTCGCCGCCCTCCTCGAGGTCGCGGCGGAGAATGACGAATTCCCGGCGCCGCCGGCGGCCCTGGGAATCGGTGATTACCATTTTCACCCGGGCCCGGCCGTCGTCGCCGGCGTAGTAGGCCGCCAGGTCGGCCCGGCGGACGATCTCGGCCACCGACAAATCGGCGGCCGCCGCCCGGGCGGGCAGCAGCGCCAACAGCGGCAGCAGCAGGAAAGCCGCCGCCAGCCAGGCAACACCTAGGTTCTTTTTCATCTTGCTTCCTCCTTTCGGCCGCCTGCCGGCGGCCCCGGTTGACGGAACATGACCCGCCGCAGCAGGGTCAGCAGCGAGGGAATGATCATCATGGTGGCCACCCCGGAAATGGCCATGATGCTGGCCATGAAAATGCCCACCGTCTGGTAGGGCACCAGGGGCGCCAGCAGCAGCGGCGTGAAGCCGACGGCGATAACGATGACGTTGCGGGTGATCGCCCGGGCCGGCTCCTCGAACATGATTTCCGAGGCCTTTTCCCAGCTGCCCACCTGCCGGTAGGCGATGCGCGATCTTTCCAGGAAATGGATGGCGAAGTCAACCGCCATCCCCAGGGTCAGGGAAGAGAGCACCGCCACCGGCATGTCGTAATCTTTGCCGATCAGGCCGATGATGCCGTAGATCAGGGCGATGGTCACCGTCAGGGGGATCATGGCGGTCAGTCCCCAGAGCACCGAGCGGAAGAGGAAAACCATCATGATCAGCACGATGACGAAACTGCCCATCAGCGACTTGAACATCCCGTGGACCATCTTCTCCTGCCAGACGACGTTGAGGTAGGTGAGCCCGGCCCACTGGTGCCGCAGGCCGGCCGGCGGCGGGTTGGCGGCGAAAAAGCGCTCCACCAGCCGCATGACCCTTTCCATGTCCTGGTTGTCGCCCGATTTGAGCTGGACCCAGAGGTTGGCCATCCGGTAGTCCGGGGTCACCAGGTGCCAGAGGTCGTCGGGTTTGTGGCTGTTCTGGAAGGAAATCAGGCACTGGGCCACGGCCGCTTCGCGATCGGGGATAATGAATTCCTCGGGCCGGCCCCCCAGCAGTTCCTGGTGGATCTTCTTGACCACCTGGACAATGGAGTTGCTCTTGCCCACCGTGCCGGTGGCGGCCAGGGCCTGCTGCAGCCGGTCAAGGTAGCGCAGCACCTCCGGCCGCTTGAAGACCTGGTGCCGCTGTTGCAGGGTGCCGAGGATGTCAACCACCACCTGCCAGGCGTCATAGGTGTCGTCGTCGGGGGCCTGGTCCAGCTGCCGGTTGGCCCGGCGGGCCAGGTCATCCACCAGCTGGTCGGCGCCGGCGGCATCCTTTGGCGCGGCGGCCAGCCAGGCCTCCAGCCGTGCCGCCACCCGCTGACCGGCCGGCTCGGCGGCCAGCTTGGCCGCCGCCAGCCGCTTGATCCGCGTCGCCATGCCGGCGGCGGTTTCCCGCTCGGGACCGGCAGAGAGGATCAGGTAGGCCTCGTAGGTGCCGCCGAAGTGCTGGTTCAGTACCCGGTCCGCCACCCGGATGGGGTGGCGCTTGGTGAACCACTTGACGGGGTTGTCGTTGATCTGGATCTTGGTGATGCCGTAGCCGGCCACCGCCAGCACCAGGAGCGTAAAAACAATAAAATACTTGGCCTGGTAGTAGGTCCGGGCACTGAGCCACTGGAGGAAACGGCCGAGGAGATTACGCTGGTAGCCGCCCCCGGCCTCGGCGGGGGCGCCGAAATTCTCCAGGCTTTTTTCGCTCATCAGCATGACGTACGCCGGCACGAAGAGCATGGTCAGCACCCAGGCGAGCATGATGCCAAAAGCCACGTAAAGGCCGAAAACCCGCACCGGCGGGATGGGGGTGAAAGCCAGGGAGAAAAACCCGGCCGCCGAGGTGAGGGAGGTGTAGAGCATCGGCGTG
>JAFDMG010000174.1 GCA_019306045.1 Deltaproteobacteria bacterium
CGCTTTGCCCGCTGTCTGTTCCGGGTCGATCATGCCGCTCAGTTCCGCCTTGTAAAAGGTGGTCCGCAAATGGCAGGCCCCCCGGTCGGAAGTGGCGTAGGCCAGCCCCATGCCTTTGAGCACCCGGGGATCGTAGCCGGCCGGTTCCAGCCCTTTGACATGAATTGCCAGGTCTTCCAGCTGCCACTGGCGGGCGGCGGCGCGGATGCCTTCGGCCAACAGGGCGCCCACGCCTTCTCGGGCCGCCATGCCCCGCAGCAGGGCGGCGATGCCGTCAACGTCGCCGTAGTCGAGCCGGCAGTCGGCGCGGCCCCGGCGGCTGGCTTCAATGGTGAAAGCGCATAGATTGCCGGCGCTGATGGTGTCCATTCCCAGCCGGTCGCAAAGGTCGTTGAGCCAGGCGATTTCTTCAATGCTGTGAATGCCGCAGAGACCGCCAAAGGCGTAAATGGTTTCGTACTCCGGGCCTTCAAGCCGCAGGCCGGCATGGCGCCCATGGCGGACGGTGGTCAGCCGGCCGCAGGCCATGAAGCATTGCCGGCAGGCATGGGGTTTGACGTCGCACTGGCGATGCAGGGCCTCGGCGCTGATTTGCGGCCACTGGTCGTCGGTGCCCCGGGACCAGTAGCGGCTGGGAAAGGCCCCCGCCTGGTTCATGATCTTGACCATCATCGGGGTGCCCATTTTCTTGTAGGCCAGGACGCCGGCCTGGTCGCGGTTTTCCCGGGCCAGCTTTTTGGACCAGGCGGCGGTGCCTTCCGGGTCGGCCAGCGGCCGCCGCCGGTCGCCGGAGAAGAAGATGCCCTTCAGTTTCTTGGCGCCCATTACCGCCCCGAGGCCGGTGCGGCCGGCCGAGCGCCAGTAGTCGTTCTCGATGACGGCGAAGCGCACCAGGTTTTCCCCGGCCGGGCCGATGACCACCGCTCCCTGTCGGCGCCCCGGGGCGTCGTCGGCGCAGCGGGCCCGCAGCCGGCCTTCGGTGGCGTAGGTGTCCAGGCCCCAGAGGTCGGCCGCCGGCAAAAAGTCGACGCCCTCGGGATGGACGCGCAGAACCAGGGGTTCGGCAGCGGCGCCGCCGATGATGATGGCGTCGAAACCGCAGGCGTCAATGGCTTCGGGCACCCGGCCGCCGGCGTATGATTCGCTGTAGATGCCGGTCTGGGGTGATTTGCTGAAGACGCCGTAGCGGCAGGAGCCCCAGATGCGGCTGCCGGTGGCGGGACCGGTGGCAAAAACCAGCAGGTTTGCCGGGGACAGGGGGTCGACGCCGACCGGGTTGTGGCGGTAAAGCAGCCAGGTGGCCAGTCCCTTGCCGCCGGGAAACCGCCGCAGGATTTCCGGGGCCAGCGGTTCGATGGCGAAGCTCCGGCTGCCGAGGTCGAGACGGAGGAGACGCTGGTAGAATCCTTGCATGGCTGTGGCTCCTTGAAGTTCCCGGTTTGGTCAGGCTGCCGGTCAGAAGGTCGGCGGCGAAATCACCCAGATGAGGATGGTGTCCGTGGCGCCGCGGTTCTGGTAGCCGTGCTGGCGGCTGGACTGGAAATAGAAGGAATCGCCGGCTTCCAGGTGGTAAGTCTTGTCATCGACGGTCAGCTCCAGGGTGCCTTCGAGAACGATGCCCATCTCCTCGCCGTGGTGGCTGTAGAGCCCCTCGCTGCCGCAGCCCGGCTTGACCACCTTGTACAGCGGCTGCATGCTTTTGCGCTTGACGTTGCGGGTCAGCAGCTCGCTGTAGACCTCCGTGTGGGGAAACTTAAACTGGATGCGGTCCCGCTTGCGGGTCACCACCTCGTCGTGGATCTCCTCCTCGTCGCGGATCAGGTCGATGATGCTGACCTCGAGGGCGTTGGCGATTTTTTTCAGGGTGGCAATCGAGGGGCTGGCGAGGCTGCGCTCCACCTGGGAGAGAAAAACGTCGCTGCAGCCGGCCCGCTCGGCCACCTGTTTCAGGGTCAGCTGCTTTTCCTGGCGGGTTTTCCGAATCCGTTTGCCGATTTTTTCCATGGCTGGGTATGGCTGCCGCCCGCCGGTCACGGCCTTCGCGCTGTGACTTGACTTTGCGGCATGAAGTTATACTTCATTAATTCACCCTTTATAAAACAAAATTATACCTAAGTCAACAGGGTTGTTCGGATGGCCTCCTGCCGGCGGCGGTCGGTATGGTTTTCAGCGCTTTTTGGCGCTCGCCTGCCTGTTTTTCTCGCGGCTCATGCCGTTAAAGTTGCCAAACTCGCCCTGCGGGCTCGGACAAGGCAACTTTGACGCTTTACTTGCCGGGAAAAACTTTGGCAGCTCACGATGTCGCTTCTGAAAACCGTACCGACCGCCGCTGCTGATAAACCACGCGAAAAAACATATCGACTACCTCGCTGCCGGCTTCCTTTCGTCCGGCCGCCGGCAAAGAAAAACCCGGCTTCGGAACCGGGTTTTTCTTTGCCGCCGTTGGCTGTCCTAGGCGCCGTCCAGGCCGCCGTGCTCTTTCAGCTGATACCAGCGGGCTGGGTCGAGAAAGAACTCTTCGGTTTCCTTCAGGGAGGCCAGGTGCTCGTTTTCAAGTTTGGCCAGCAGGTCGAAAAACGCCTTTTCCCGTTCGTCGGTCGAGGCGTCGCGCAGGCGCTGATAGAAAGCCGCCGCTTCGGCTTCGAAAGCAATCGCCTGCCGCACTGCTGCCACATCGTCATCGTCGCCGGGGGGCAGCTGTTCCACCTTAGCGACCAGGCGGTTGAGAGTTTGTTTGAGATTCGAGCCGGCAACGGTCAGGGGTACGGTAGCCGGCCATTTTCCTTCCTGCTGCCATTTGTCGTGCAGCTCCTGCAGCCGTTGGTGATGTTCCAGCTCTTCATCGGCCAGCTGGCCGAACATTGCCCTGCCCAGGGGGTTGGTAGTTCGGGCCGCGTGCCGCAGGTAGAATTCCCGCTCCCGCATTTCATTGTTCAATGCCGTTTCCAGGGCGCTGAGCCGATCTGTCGTCATTTTTTCACCTCGTCGTGGCGGGTTTCCCCGGTGCCCGCTTGGGCATCCGGCTTTACAATTGGCTGGGCGTCAGTCTACTACTTTTCCGCACCGCCGGCAATGAAAACTCCGTGAAAATTGTGGCGGCAGCCGGTATGGTTTTCAGCGCTTTTGGCGCTCGCTTGCCTGTTTTTCTCACGGCTCAGGCGCTAAAGTTGCCAAACTCGCCCTGACGGGCTCAAACAAGGCAACTTTGACGCTTTAATCGCCGGGAAAAACTACAGCAGCTCGCGATGTCGCTTCTGAAAACCCTACCGGCTGCCGGTGGCAAGTTGCCAGCGGCGGACTGATAGAGATTGACAAACGGGTTGTGTTTGGATAGGTAAAAAGACCATGTATCCGGTGATCAAAGAAGAAAAATGCCAGCGCTGCGGCACCTGTATCGAAGTCTGTCCCTCGGATGTTTTCGCGGCCACCGACGACCTGCCGGCCGTGGCCGCCCCCGAGGAGTGCATTGAGTGCGGTGCCTGCGTCGACAACTGTCCCGCCGCGGCCGTCTATCTCGATGATTAGGAGCCAGGGGAGTGAAAATGGCCGCTGAACGTCCCACCAGTGATGATCTGGCTGTCTGTCTGGCCAGTGTTTTCTATGTCGGCGGCGCCCCGGCGGCCCCGGGAACCTGGGGCACGCTGGCGGCCGTGCCCCTCTGGCTGCTGCTGGCCGCCGCCGGTCCCGGCTGGTATTTGCTTGCCCTGCTGCTGGTAACCGCGGTCGGCGTCTGGGCGGCCGGGGTGACGGAAGTCGTCCTCGGCGAGCCGGACAGCGGCGCCATTGTCATCGACGAGGTGGCCGGCTTCCTGGTGACGATGGCCTGGCTGCCGGTTTCCTGGCCGGCGGCCGTTGGCGGTTTCCTGCTGTTTCGCCTTTTTGACATCGGCAAGCCTTTTCCGGTGAGCTGGGCGGAGCGGCAATTCAAGGGCGGCCTGGGAGTCATGCTCGATGACCTGCTGGCCGGCCTGCTGGCCCACCTGGTGCTCCGCACCCTGCTGGGCTGCTGGTGAAAA
>JAFDMG010000175.1 GCA_019306045.1 Deltaproteobacteria bacterium
GCGATGCACTTTGCCGCCGTGAACAGGGGCAGCGAGGTGCCGATCAGGCTGGCGTCGTTGTAAGCGGAGGTCGCCGCCGGCACAATGTTGTAAAACCGGTCCCAAGGCACCTCCTCCCCTCTTTGCAGCGGCTTGAGAACCTCGCTGATGAACTTGTCCCGATAGCCAGGACCAAAAACCGTGGGGAAGACCGGCGTCGCCCGTTCATCGTCCAGGTGATAGGCCGGCGGCTCCGGGCGGAAAGTGATCTCCGCCGCCGGGGAAGCGGCAGCCTCGCTTTCGCTGCCGGCATCACCGTTGGCGCCGGCCCGGTTCCCGGCCGCCGTGCTCCGCTGCACCACTTCGTAAGGAACATCCAGCAGCTCCAGGTTGACGTCGATCATCTCCGGCTTCTTGCTGCCGAATTTGGCCGCCAGTTCCTGGCGGAAGGCCTCCCGGAAGCGGCCGGCGGGCAACAGCTTGCTGATCCGGTTGATCACCCCCAAAATCGGCGTCCCCGGCAGGTTGCGCTTCAGTTTCCCCAGGGCCGCGTGGGTAGCGTCCAGCAGCACGATGTTGAAAGTCCCGCTCTCCAGCAGCTCTTTGACCTCCGGCGTCGCGGCCGCCTTGAGCTTTGCCAGGTCCTTGACGGTATTGACGATCAAATGGCCGTTGGCCTTAATCCCCCGGATGAACGGCAGCAAACTGTTGTCCAGCAGGTACTTGTCGTTGAAAATCGACAGGATCTCCATCTTGACGACGTTGGAACAGTTCCTGATCGGCTGGTCGGCGACCCGGGCGTTCATGATCACCATCCCCCCCTTGCGGGAAGCGCCGTACTTGGCGCTCGTCTGGACAAACTTGCCGCTCTTGGCGATAATTTTCGCCAGGGTTTCCTGGGCGGTCTTCACCCCCTCCGCCCCGATGCCGATGAAAGTGACCCCGACCTCCTTTTCCCGGAAATCGGCCTTGCTCACCGGGGCCAGGGTGGCGGGACCGCTGATGCCGCACTTGAACCTGGTTGCCGGATTTTTCCGCAGCATGTTTTCAACGACGGCAAAGCAGTCATCGACGCTGAGGTTCTGATTGCCCAGCCCGTAGGTGCCGACCGCCAGCTGCGGGTTGAAGCGGCGGCGGCCGCTGTTGTTGAGCAGGTAGACCGCGTCCTTGACATCATTGACCAGGTACTGCTCATTGCCTTCGGCCACTTTTTCCAGCACGCTGACGACCCGGGCGTTCTGGATGCCGTAGGCGATCTCCTCGGTGCACACGGGGTAGAAAAGCACCGGCCGCACCAGGCCGACGGCCACCCCCCGCTGGCGGTAGTAGTCAACCACCTCCTTCATGGTTTCTGCCGCCGACCCCAGGCAGACCACCACGTAGGCGGCGTCGGCGGCCCGGTAATGCTCCACCACCTGCAGGTTGCACCCGAGAATGTCATTCATGACATTCATGGCCGCCTGGACATATTTTTTACTGTTGACCAGGGCCTGGTCCTGTTTCATCTGGGTGGGCATGGTCACCCCGATGTCGGTAAAGGTACCCATCAGCACCGGGCTGGTGAAATCCGGCTGGTAGAAGCGGTTGGGATCGCCGAGGAAATACTTGAGGAATTCATCGGAAACCGTCTTGATGTTTTCGATGCTGTGGCTCTTGAGAAAGCCCTCGCCGGCAACGATGGCCGGCAGCATCACCTGCCGCTGTTCGATAGCCTTGAAAGCCAGGGGGATCAGGTAGTGCAGCTCCTGGTTGTTGCTGCTCATGAACTGCAGCCAGCCGGTGCCCCGGGCGGCATAAAGGTCGGCGTGGCCGTTGTGGATGCTGAGACTGCCCTTGTTCAATTCCCGGGTCTGCACGGTCATCAGCACCGGCAGCCGCTTGCCGGCCACCGAGTACATGTTTTTGACCTTGTAGGTCAAACCCTGGGAAGAGGTGTTGTCGGCAAAGCGGCCGCCCTGGGCGGCGGCGCCTTCCAGGAAAGCCATGGCCCCCAGTTCGCTCTCCGGCTGGAAGTAGAAGATCTTTTCCCCGAAAACGTTGGCAAACCCGTCGGCGTAAGCCTTGGCCATCCCCTCGGCAATCGGGGTCGAGGGGGTGATCGGGTAGCCCACCAGGCCGGTAACGATCCGTTTCAGGGTATCCACCACCACGCTGTTGCCGTCGCCGATGAAATCCCGCTGGGTTTTCATTTTTTCCAGGATTTCCGGGCCGGCGGCCGCCACCAGGTTGGTAAGGTAGTTCTCCCGGTCAAAGAGACGCTGACCGTTAAAATGGAAATCGAAGTCAACGGCGAAGTCTTTTACCCTGCGTTTCAAAACCACTGCCACCTCCAAATCAAACGACTAACGTAAATATAGAACGGAAACCATTTTGTATACATTGCTGCCTGATACCCGCAGGCGGTCCTATTACGGCGGTTTCTTTCTGCCGTTGAGGCCAGTATTTTAGCGAAAAAGAAGCTGTATAGCACTTTCAATCACAAAAATCCAGCCGATAACAACATTGCATACAATATAATTTTACGGAAAAAACTCTCTCCTTCTTACCTGACACAACAAACAACAGGAAAATAAAATAACAGCGTTTAATCATCACCGGCAAAACGATGAAAATTGACCTGCCACCGATAAAAACCGGCGCCTTTTACCGGGATGAAGCAAAACAAAACGGCGCCCCGATGTCGGCAATGCAATTCCAATGCCGACACCGGGGCGCCTGCAAGCACCCGGGATAAACAGCCTCAAGCAGTAAACAATCCCTTGTACGTCGCGCGCAGATCGCGCTTCAGAATCTTGCCGGTGGGCGACTTGGGCAGGGCTTCGACGAAGACCACCTTCTTCGGCACCTTGAAGGGAGCCAGCTCCCGGCGGCACAGTTCGAGGATCTCCTCCTCGGCGATGGTCTCGCCGGCCCGGGGCACCACGATCGCGGTCACCGCCTCGACCCACTTGGGATGATAAACCCCGACCACCGCCACTTCCTCGACCCGGGAATCTTTATAGATCACCTCTTCGACTTCGCGGGTGGCGACATTCTCGCCGCCGGTCTTGATCATGTCCTTCTTGCGGTCGACGACGCTGATGTAGCGGTCCTCGTCCATGACCCCGATGTCGCCGGAATGGAACCAGCCGCCGCGCATCGCCTCCTCGGTCTTTTCCGGCTCCTTGAAGTACATCATCAGGGCGTGGGGCCCGCGGCCGCAGATCTCGCCCGGCACCCCGGGTTCGGTGATCTCGTTGCCGTCATCGTCTTCGAGCCGGGTCTCCATGTTGAGCCCGCCCATGCCGGCCGAACCCAGCTTACGCAAGGCATCCTCGGCCTTGAGCACCGTGTGGTAAGGGGCCAGCTCGGTCTGGCCGTAGTAGTTATAGATCTTGCAGCCCGGCAGCCGTTCAATCATCTCCTTCAAAACCTCGACCGGCATGATCGAGGCGCCATAGTAGCATTTCTTCAGGCAGGAAAGATCGAACTTGTCGAAATCGGGGTGGCGGAGCATGCCGATCCAGACCGTCGGCGGGGCGAAAAACATCGTCGCCCGGTAGTCGGCGATGTTTTTCAGTATCTGCCCGATGTCGGGCATAATCAGGATGTTGGTGCCGCCGACCCAGAAAAGCGGGTTCATGAAGACGTCGCGCTGGGCGCAGTGGTAAATCGGCAGGGCGTTGACGCTGATGTCGTGCTCGTCGTAGCCGCCGTCGATAATCGCCCCCATGTACTGGGCCATCAGGGCCTGGTTGCTGATGATGACCCCCTTGGGCAGCGACTCGGTGCCGCTGGTGTAGGTCATCTGGCAGGGATCCTCGATATGGAGGATAACCTCGGGTTCGCTCTCCGGATACTCCCCGTACCACTGGTCGAAATCGAGAAAACGGCCGCTGACCGACGGCTGGCCGCCGCCCTGGTCGGACCAGATCAGGGTCTTGACGGTCGGCAGCTCGTCGAGCACCTCCGCCACCAGTTCATGGAGAATATCCTCAACAATGAAGACTTTGGCTTCCTGAGTGATTGATGCAGTAGCTGATATCCTTGCCCCGCAAGAGGTAGTTGATGGCCAGATAGACGGCCCCGCACTTGCAGCAGCCGAGCCAGGTGATGACGTGATGGATGGTGTTGTGGGCGAGGATTGCAACGCGATCGTACTTTTTGACGCCGAGACCGATCAGGGCGTTGGCCACCCGGTTGCTCTCGGCCTCGAGCTCGGCGTAAGTCAGGCTCCGGTCGCCGAAGATCACCGCCTTCTTGTCAGGGTAGCGGTAGGCGGTCCGGCGCACCATGTCGGCGATCACCCAGCGGTTGACGTAACGGGCTTTTTCTTTCTCGGTGAGCGGCGGGTTCGATGCTTTGACCATGGCACAACTCCTTAAGCAAAAGAGATTGCAAGAATATACCGACCTCAGTAATGAACCGTACGCAGAAAAAGCCCGTGCGGCGGGGCCGTGCGGCCGGCGGCCCGGCGGTCGACGGCGGCGATAATAGCCGGCATTTCGGCCGGCGGCCGGCGGCCGGCGCCGATCTCCACCAGGGTGCCGACCATGACCCGCACCATGTTCTTCAGGAAGCCGTCGGCCTTGAACAGCAACAGCAGGTAGGCTCCCCGCCGCCGGCAGCGGACATTGAACATGGTGCGCACGGAACTCCTGGTTTCGCCGTCGGCGGCCTTGAAAGAGGAAAAGTCGTGGGTGCCCACCAGGCAGCCGGCGGCCTGGATGATGGCGGCGGCGTCCAGGGGACGGCGCAGATGCCAGCAAAAACGGCGGCTGAAAGGGTCGGCCACCGGATGGTTGTGAATACAGTAAAGGTAGGTTTTGCTGCGGGCTGATTTGCGGGCGTGAAACCCAGGCTCCACTTCCGCCAGCGAACGGACCCGAACATCGGCCGGCAGCAGGGCATTCAGCCCCCGGGCCAGTTCCGCGGTCGGCATGCCGGTCCGGCTGCGGAAACTGGCCACCTGCCCCCGGGCGTGGACGCCGGCGTCGGTACGGCCGGAGCCGTGAACCACGGTGGCGGCGCCGGTCAGCCGCTGCAAGGCCCCTTGGATGACTTCCTGGACGGTGATGCCGTTCGGCTGCACCTGCCACCCGTGGTAGGCCGTCCCTTCATAGGCAACCACCAGCTTGAAATTTCGCCATCCCGCTGCCTGCACTGCGTCGTCAATCCGTGGAAATATCCATGATCACGTAGGTTTTCACCCCGCCCGGCGTCTGCACCCGCACCTCCTCGTCCAGTTCCTTGCCCACCAGGGCCCGGGCCAGGGGGGCGTGGATGGAGATCTTGCCCTGGTCAACGTCGGCCTCGTCCTCGCCCACCAGCTGGCAGGTTATCTCCTCGCCGGTGTCCTCGTCCGACAGGGTGACTTTGACCCCGAAAACCACCCGGCCGGCGGCGGCGATCCGCTCGGCCGTGATCACCTCCGCCCGGCTCAGCCGGTCCTCGAGCATGTTGATCCGCCCTTCAATGAAAGCCTGTTTCTCCTTGGCGGCATCGTACTCGGCATTCTCGCTCAGGTCGCCGTGGGCCCGGGCCTCGGCGATCTCCCTGATCACCTCCGGGCGGGCCACGGTTTTCAGCCGGTGCAGCTCCTCTTTCAACTGCCGGAAACCGGCTTCGGTCATCGGCACTTTTTCCGTTTGCTGGTTCATGGCCAGGTAAACCTCTCGCTCTTCCCGCTTGCCCGGCCGGCGGCCGGAGCATGGGTCTAGTGGTAGTCCTGCAAGGCCTTGATGGACAGGCTCTCGCTGTAAACCGCCTTGATTGCCTGGGCCGCCGCCCGCGCCCCGGCCATGGTGGTAAAATAGGCCACCCCGTGGTCGAGGGCGGAGCGCCGGATGTACATGGAATCCTCCCGGGAGCGGCTGTCGCCGGGAGTGTTGATCACCAGGTCGATCTCGCCGTTGACGATGTAATCGACGACGTTGGGCCGGCCCTCCTTTTTCTTCTTGATCAGGGTATTCTCCAGGCCGAGACGGTTCAGGTAGGTCGAGGTGCCGGCGGTGGCCATCAGCCGGTAGCCGCAGGCCAGCAGGTCCCGGGCCACCGCCTCAATGCCCTCTTTCTCGAAGACGCTGAGAAAAGCGCAGCCCTTCTGGGGCAGGGGCGCCCCGGCCGCTTCCTGGGCCTTGGCAAAAGCCGCCGGGAACTGCTCGTCGATACCCATCACCTCGCCGGTGGATTTCATCTCCGGCCCCAGCATGGTGTCCACCCCGGGAAATTTCAGAAAGGGAAAGACCGCTTCCTTTACCGAGACCCACGGCGGTCGCAGCCGTTCCTTAACCTCCAGCGCCGCCAGTTTTTTTCCAACCATCACCCGGGCCGCCAGGTCGGCCAGCGGCAGACCCACCGCCTTGCTGACGAAGGGCACCGTCCGCGACGCCCGGGGATTGACTTCAAGGATGAAGATATTGTCCCCCTGGACGGCGAACTGGACATTCATCAGCCCCTTGACCTGCAGCTCCAAGGCCAGGGCCCGGGTCTGGCGGGCGATTTCGTCGATCACCGCCGCCGGCAGGGTGTAGGGCGGCAGGGAACAGGCGGAGTCACCGGAGTGGACCCCGGCCCGCTCGATATGCTCCATGATGCCGCCGATGATCACCTGCTCGCCGTCACAGACGGCGTCCACATCCACCTCCACGGCGTCATGGAGAAACTTGTCGATCAGCACCGGGTGGTCAAAGGAAACCTTGACCGCCTCAGTCATGTAGCGTTCGAGGCTGGGACGGTCGTAAACGATCTCCATCCCCCGGCCGCCGAGCACGTAGGACGGCCGCACCAGCACCGGGTAGTGGATCCGCTCGGCGATCGCCACCGCCTGGGCCACGGAAACGGCCGTGTCGTTGTCCGGCTGCCGGAGGTCGAGAATCTCCAGCAGCTCCTTGAAGCGCTGGCGGTCCTCAGCCCGATCGATGCTGTCGGGAGAGGTGCCGAGAATGGGCACCCCGGCTTTTTCAAGGCCGGCGGCCAGTTTCAGCGGCGTCTGGCCGCCGAACTGGACAATGACCCCGTAGGGCTGCTCGATCTCGACAATGCGCAGCACGTCCTCGTGGGTCAGGGGCTCAAAATAGAGGCGGTCGGAAGTATCGTAGTCGGTGCTCACGGTTTCCGGGTTGCAGTTGACCATGATGGTCTCGAAACCTTCCCGGGCCAGGGCAAAGGAACAGTGAACGCAGCAGTAGTCGAACTCGATCCCCTGGCCGATCCGGTTCGGACCGCCGCCGAGGATCATCACCTTGCGCCGGTCGGTGGGAAAGGCCTCGTTCTCCAACTCGTAGGTGGAATAGAGGTACGGGGTGTGGGCCTCGAACTCGGCGGCGCAGGTATCAACCCGCTTGTAGACCGGCAGGACGTCATTTTCCCGGCGCCGACGGGCAATCTCTGCCTCCGTCGTCCCCAGCAGGGCGGCCAGCCGCCGGTCGGCAAAGCCCATCTCCTTGGCCCGGCGCAGCTGATCGGCATCGAGCCCCGCCAGCCCCCGTTCCCGGAGCCGGGCCTCGAAAGCGATGATCTCCCCGATCTGGTCGAGAAACCAGGGATCCATGCCGGTCAGCTCGCCGATCCGTTCCCGGGACAGCCCCAGACGCATGGCATCGCCCACGTACCAGAGCCGGTCGGCGCCGGGCACCCGCAGCCGGTCCTCCAGCTGCTCGACGACCTCGGCGGCCGGCGGGCCGTCCTCCCCGACGGCCAGCCGGGGCTCAAAACCATAGGAGTCGATCTCCAGGGAACGCATGGCCTTCTGCAGCGACTCCTTGAAAGTCCGGCCGATGGCCATCACCTCGCCCACCGATTTCATCTGGGTGGTCAGGGTGGCGTCGGCCCGGGGAAATTTTTCGAAGGTGAACCGGGGGATCTTGGTCACCACGTAATCAATGGTCGGCTCGAAGGATGCCGGCGTCTCCCGGGTGATGTCGTTGGGAATTTCATCGAGGGACTTGGCGATCGGGAAGCCGGTGGCCTTGGAAGCCAGGGCCGAGCTGCGGGAAACCCGGGGATTCATCTCAATGATCATCAGCCGGCCGTCCCGGGGGTTGACGGCAAACTGGACGTTGGAACCGCCGGTGTCAACGCCGATCTCGCGGATGATGCGGATGGCGGCGTCCCGCATCAGCTGGTACTCCTTGTCGGTCAGGGTCTGGGCCGGGGCCACGGTGATGCTGTCACCGGTGTGAATGCCCATGGGGTCGACGTTCTCGATGGAACAGATGATCACCACGTTGTCCTGCTGGTCACGCATCACCTCGAGTTCGTATTCCTTCCAGCCGACGATCGACTCCTCGATGAGAATCTCGTGGGTGGGGCTCAGCTCCAGGCCCCATTTGACGTATTTCTCGAAATCGGCGACGTTGTAGGCGATGTTGCCGCCGGTGCCCCCCAGGGTAAAAGAAGGCCGCAGGATGGCGGGATAACCGATGTCGCCGATAATCTCCCAGGCCTCGGCCAGGGAGTGGGCGTAGCCGCTTTTCGGCAGCTGCAGGCCGATCTTCAGCATCGCCTCCTTGAACAGCTGGCGGTCCTCGGCCTTCTTGATCGCTTCCAGGCTGGC
>JAFDMG010000176.1 GCA_019306045.1 Deltaproteobacteria bacterium
AGGCCAGCAGTTCCCGGGTGGCGGCCTGCTTGTCGGCCAAGGTCAGGCCGGCGGCCGGCAGGGGCATGAGGGCCGAGCCGCCGCCGGAAATCAGGCAGATGACCAGGTCTTCCTTTTCCGCCCGGTCCACCAGCGCCAGCAGCCGCCGGGCGCCGTCAACCCCGGCCTCGTCCGGTACCGGGTGGCCGGCTTCGACGACGGCGGTTTTTTCAACCGGGGCCAGGTGGCCGTATTTGACGATCACCAGGCCGGCGGTCAGCCGGTCGCCGAGCAGCTTTTCCAGGGCGGCGGCCATGGCCGCCGCCGCCTTGCCGGCTCCTACCAGGTAGACATGCCGACATGATGCCAGGTCGTAAATCCGGCCGCCGCAGCTCAGTTTTGCACCTTGCAGTTCAAGGTGGTTGCGGATGGCTGTTGCCGGGGCGACGGCGGCGATCGCCTGCCGGCAGATGTCGGCCGCGTCCCGGCGCAGGCGGGTTTCATCTTTGCCGCTCTTCTCCATGGTTCTTCCTTTCGGCTGGCGGTCCGGCTTTTCCTCTTCCTTGCTTGATAGGCCCGGTGCGAAAAAATTGTCAAGTAAATTCCCGGACAGTTTTCGGTTGATATTTTCGGCAAAATCATCTAAATCTAGATAAAAAATATTTTCATTGTCCTGTTCATGGGGGCAGCCCCGTTTTCCCGGGATTTTTCAAGGTGATGGCCGGCTGGGTAAAAAAATCGATCTGGAGCTGTTTTTTCCTCCTGTTGCTGGCGACTGCCGCCCGGGCGGCGGTGCTGACCTTGAAAAACGGCGACCGGCTGTCCGGGGAGATTGTCAGCGAGAACGAGCAGGGGGTTACCCTGCGCCACCCGGTGCTCGGGGTGCTGCGAATTCCCCGGGCGCAGCTGCGGACTGCCGGGGAGGCCCCGGCGCCGGTGGCGGCGGCGAAGAAAAAGAAGCCGGCCGGCAAAAGCGCCGCTGGGAGCGTGAAGATGGAAAAGAAGCTGCCCGGCATCCTGGGCACCGATTTCCTTGCCGGCTGGGTAAAAAGTTTCAAAATCGGCATCAGCGGCGAAGAGGGCAACGACATCAGCATGGATTTCAACGCCGGCCTGGACATCTCCTACCACGACCAGGCCGACCGGGTAGCGCTGACCTCGGCCTATTACTACGAGACCGACGACCGCCGCAAGGACACCAACAAGGGTTATGTCAATGTCATACGCGACTGGCTGCTGCCGGAGTCGGAATGGTTCTACTACGGCTATTTCCGCTACGAGTACGACGATTTCAAGTCCTGGGAACACCGGGTTTCGGTTTCCGCCGGTCCCGGCTACGACTTCTACCGCGACAAGGGCCTGGAGCTGAGCGGCCGGATCGGTCTCGGCGGCAGCCGTACCTGGGGGACGGAAAACAGCTACGACCCCGAAGGGCTGGTCGGCCTCGAGTGGAACTGGCAGCCGCGGCAGTTTCCCCAGCACAAGCTTTCCACCCAGTTCATCCTGTACCCGGACCTGGACGACGCCGGCGAATACCGCACCTGGGCCCAGGGCAAGTGGCGCATCACCTTCGCCGACTGGCAGGGCTTTGGCATCGAGCTGGGTTTCGAACACGAATACGAGAGCATCATCAAGGACAAGCTGGAGGACGAGCGCCATTACGACTTGATCTATTTCGGCCGTTTCGGGATTGATTTCTGAACAGCCGCTGACTTTTACCTAAGTTTTTTGCGGAGGGAGGCAATGATGATTACGAGAAAAAAATGGACCAGGATAATTCTTGGCGGCTGCCTGGTAATGGCCTGGGCCGGCCTGCTGCTGCCCGGGGCCGCGGCCCGGGAAACCGCCGCCAAGAAGGTGGTCGGCGCCACCGAGGTCATCCACGTGGTGGATGTGGACCTGGATTTCGTCGCCCGCATCGACACCGGGGCCCGGACCACTTCCATCAATGCCCAGGAGATTAAAATCGACCACCCGGCGGCCAAAAAGAAAGACAACATCGGCAAGAAGATCTCCGTTCTGCTGGTCAACGGCAAGGGGGAAAAGCGCCGCCTGGAAACGGTGATTGTCGACGCCTTGCAGGTGCGCAACGCCCAGGGCGTCGAGACCCGCTACATGATTCCCCTGACCCTGCGCTGGCAGGGAATCGAAAAGGTGATCAAGGTCAACCTCCGGGACCGGCGGGCGATGACCTACAAGCTGCTCATCGGCCGCGACTGGCTGAGCGGCGACTTTGTCGTTGACGTCGACCGCAACCCGGGAAAAAGAAAATAGCCGCCCGGTTTCCGATTGCAACCATAGAACCAGCCAGAGAGGTAACCAGCCATGAAAATTGACCGTTTCGTTGTTTTGTTTGTCCTTGTTTTCCTGCTCAGCGCCTGTGCCGGCCGGCAGGCGGCGGTTAAGAGTACCGCCCCGGCGCCGGCCGCAACGCCCGCGCCGGCGGCCAAAGTTGAACCGCCGGCCGCGGCTCCGGAAAAGGCGCTGCCGGCGGCTGAAAAAGCCCCGGCTCCGGCGGCCAAGCCGGCGGCGCCGGCCACCGTCAAGAGCGGCGGCGAGAAGCTGCTGATTGTCGGGCAGGTTGAATACATTACCATCCTGCCGGCCAAGCTCCGTTTGGCGGCCCGCGTCGATACCGGGGCGACCACCTCGTCGATCCACGCCGTCAACATCAAGCGCTTTGAGCGGGACGGCAAAAAGTGGGTGCGTTTTTACCTCGTGGGTCCCGGCGGCAAAAAGGTGAAGATGGAGCGGCCCGTGGTGCGCACCATCGAGGTCAAGCGGCACGGAACCAGCCAGCAGAGCCGGCCGGTGGTCACCCTGCGGGTGGCAATGGGGCCGATTAAAACCACCACCCAGTTTTCCCTGACCAACCGCAGCCAGTTCAAGTACCCGGTGCTCATCGGCCGCTCCCTGCTGAACGGCGTCGCCGTGGTGGATGTCAACCGGGAATACGTCCTTTCCCCGCTGGCAGGAGGTGATGATGAGAAATAAGACCGAACTGACCCTGGTGATCATTGTCCTGCTGGTTCTCGGCCTTGGCACCACTTACTACAAGGTCAAGGTTCTGGGCTTTTCTTTCCGGCCCGACAAGCTGGAGACGGTTTGGACGGTGGAAAGCGCCATCGATTTCGTGGCCGAGGGCGGACCGGTCAAGGTAACTCTCAACATGCCTGACAACTCCGCCGACCTGGTGGTTACCGACTTCCAGGTGGAAAGCCCCGGCTACAATTTCCAGGTGGTGAAGACGGAGGCGGGCAAGCGGGGCGTCTGGACCAGCAAAAAAAAGGTCTCCGGCCCCCAGCGCCTGTATTTCCGGGCCAGCATCTACCGGCGCGGCCAGGCCGCGCCGCCGAGCAAGAAAGCGCCCGCCCTGCCGAAAATTTCCCAGCCCCTGTCCGGCCTCAACCTGGAAGCGGCCCGGCAGCTGGTCAAGAAGGCCAGGAGCAAGACCCCGGCGGCGACCGCGGCCAAAATCATCGAGCTGCTGAACTCGCCGGAAGAGAATGCCGAGGCCGCCCTGCTGCTGAAAGTGAAGCGGGACAGCGGCGGCCGCCTGGGACTGGCCCGGGACCTGTTGACCATGGCCGGGATTCCCAGCCGGATCATCAAGGGCCTGCTGCTGGAAAAAAACAACCGCCTGAAAAAACTGACCAGCTACCTGGAAATTTACGCCGACGGCAAGTGGGAAGTGCTCAATCCCCGGACCGCCAAACTGGAAAACCCGCGGCATTTTCTCCTCTGGCAGCGGGGCGGCGAATCCCTGCTCGAGGTGGAGGGCGGCAGCGATTCCAGGGTCCGCTTCTCTTCCCTGGCCACCAAGATCCTGGCCAACAAGGCCGCCATCAAGGCCGGCAAGCACAAGCATTCCTGGCTGATCGACTTTTCCATCTACAGCCTGCCGCTCTACAGCCAGAACACT